>NZ_JAPYOK010000026.1:0-13774 GCF_028283155.1 Candidatus Poriferisodalis multihospitum
CAACGGATGCCGATCAGTTGCCTCGAGAACGTCGTGTCGAACGCCGAGCGTCGTGCCCTGGCCGCCAACGAGGCGCCTGCCGCGCGGGTCACCGACGTATACGCGGGGCTGCCGGCGCTGACCGGCAAGTTCGAGCTGGAGTACGAGGGCGAGTTGCGTGGTGCCGACGCCGTCGGGCGCGAGCTGATTCGCGCCGCCGTTGGGGCCGTCTTCGGAGGCTGGTTCGACGGCGTTGACACGAATCAGGTCATCGAGTGGTTCGAGATGGGCGGCACGCTGCAGGAGAGCGACACCACCTCGTCCGAGGTTTTCCTCGCGGACGTGGCCGAAATTCACGGGCTGCTGGAACTGGCGGCGCACGCCGGCGCGGGCTCCGGCGATCCGCCGGCGCAGATCGCGGCTGCCGTCGATTTCGTGCTCGAGGGACTCTGCGCCCAGCGCAAGATCAGCCGTAGCGACGGTGGCGGCTACGAAGCGGTCGAGAAGCCGCGCCCCCGCGAACAGTCTTCCGAGCCGATCTTCGACCCCCGGCAACCGATGTCACGGGGCGGCACCAAGAAGAAGTACTACAACTGAACCGGGCGGATGCGCTATCGCTACACGCGTTACACGGGCGAGGATCTGGAGGGCATCGACCTCGACGAGCTCGTTTCGAAGCTCTCCCGGCTACTCCTTTCCAGTGGTTTCGACAACGCCTACGGCCAGTACGGCAACCCGCTGCAACAGGACGACGACGATCAGAGCCTGCAGTCGTTGCACGATGCGATTCTCGATGCGCTGCTCAACGGCGGCCTGCTCTCGGACGACGCGATCCAGCGCCTGTTGGGGGATGCGGCCGACGCCGATCAGGCGAGCGGACGGTCGAGCCTTGAGGAGTTGGTCCAGGAACTCATCCGACAAATGGCCAGCCGGGGGTACATTTCGCTGGATTCCGACGAACCGTCAGCATCGGGCGCAGGTGGCGGCGGAAGGCGGTGAATACCAGTTCGCTTCGGCGCAGCACGCCCCGGGTGCGGGCCCTCCGCAGGGCACCAATGCCGGTGTTGTCGGGTCCACGACCGCGAAGTACCTGAGAATGCCGCCGACCGGGCAGCGGCTTTAGCGGGGCCGCTCGGATGGCTTGCAGCCCGTTACTTCCTGCCGGACGCGGACGAGATCGAGGACCGTCCCCAGTTCGGCGGCGAGACAGTCGAGTTCGTCTACGGCTGCATGCGCCACGACTTCAACTGGCGTAACCTGCACCGTGTCAACAGCCACTACAGCTACCACACGCTGGCCGGCACATGGAACGACACCGTGCGTGAAGATGCCGACTCCCGTCTCGGCGCCGACCTCCACACGCTCTGCAACGCCAACCAAGACGACGCACCCGAGACTCCCACTCACTTCACTTGGGAACTTCCAAACCAGCGTGCAATTGATAGGTGCGAGACGGCCGCGACGACGATCAGGTTCGCATTAGGAGCAGCACCGTTCGACTGGATCGGGTACGACCATGGCTGACTTCGACGACGAGGCTATTGGCGCGCCGGAACGGCGCCAAACTCGACCGATCCGGCGGCGAAACGCATTGCTCGCCACAGCGATCGCAGTCGTGATTGTCACGGTCACGATCTGGCTCGCCTTTGCGTTGACTGGCTCGGAGTCCGATTCAGGCGACCGCCCGGAGCCGCCGCACGAGACAAACTCAGACTCGATGGTGCTACCGGGGCGCAAGTACAGCGATGAAGATCTAGGATTCGAAAAGGTCTTTCAAGAACTGATCGTGCCGAGCCACGCACGATTCAAGAGCACTAGCGATCGTCTTGAAGATCGAGCCGAACGGGAGCGCTACTTCCTGCAAGAGGCAGTCGGACATGAGCGCGAGCGCATGTACTTTGAGCACAATCTGGCGTCGGTCTATTGGAGTGCCTACGACGAGCTTCCCGCGGAACTGGGCAGCGGCGGAATTCTTGACCAAGCGTTCGAGACGGCGATGAACGAGTGCGCCGGGGCGAGAGGTTGGCCGGGCCTGACGCCCGACATCAACACCAAGGCCGATGTCGATCAGGCTGTCGAGGAGTTTGGCATGACGCATGAACGCTTCCGCGAGTTGCGTCATGAGTGTGCAAAGGAAGCGGCCTCTTATCCGACGTTGGATCCCGCTGTTCGTGATGAGTTGTTCGACAGGCTCCGCGAGCACTATCGGCGGGCGGTTCATGATTATCTGCGAGAATTCCCTGAAGCAGAAGTTCCGCTAGTCGAGCATCCAGGTGCCCCGCGGCCGCTGGAGGAGCGGCTGATCGACACCTGTCTGAAAGAGCCTGACCCGGTTCAGTGCGCGCAGGAGTACCGCGTGGAACTGTCGGCCGAATGAGCCAATGCGGACCCCGCCGTGCATAGGTCGATGGTTCGATGGTGCGGTCGGCGGCACGGGAGGTGTCATTCGTCCCTGGCTGTATGCGGGATGCTGAAATCGAAAACGGCGCTCAACCATTGCCTTGGATTAGTCGTGGTGCTCAAGAAGGCGGTCGGCGGTGTGCCGCTTTCGCTGATCTGATATGATCACTCGAAGTAAGGTCGTTTGACTATGTATGCGGAGCCAGGGCAGCCGGGAGATTGTCGTGAGAGCACGCATCTGGGCTCGCTTTAGCAGCAGGTGGGTCGTCGCAGTGTCGTCGGCGCTAGTGCTACTCGCCGCGGCAGTCGCGTACTGGATTGGGCAAAGCAACGATGCCAACGTGTACGGAGAGCACGAATACACTGATGAAGACCTCGGTATTCGAGATATCGTTTCGTCCTACCTTGATGCAGGATCGTATGCGAGATTCCGGACGGACGAAGAGTACTCCTTGACGCTTCGGGAAGAGGGCGCGTGGTTTGACGACGTCGCGACCGGACATGAGCGTGAACGCAGCTGGTTTGAATCGCAGTTGCAGGTAGTGCTCATCGCTGCCGCACAGAATCTGCCGTCGCATCTTGGAGAGAACGGTGTTCTGGCCGTTGCTTTCAGGGATGCACTCGATGAGTGTGTGGCGAATGCTGGCTATGCGGACGTGAGGCTCTATGAGGATCCGGGCATCGATTCGCAACGGCTTCAGAGCGACGGTCGAGCTTTGGCCGCTGCGCGGGATGCGGAGTTCAGGCGATATGAACGCGAGTACCGCTTGGACTACGAGTCATTCGTCGACTTGCGTCATGAATGCCATCAGTATGCTGACGACTACCCGACGCTGCCAACAGTGGAACGTGACAAGCTCCTCGAAGAACTCAATGAGCACTACGCGGCCGCGATCCGGCGAGCCATAAGCGAACATCCAGAGTATGCTATTCCTGTCGAATGGCACCCCGGAGCTCCGCAGCCATGGGCAGATTACCTCATCGAGCAATGCCGTCTTGGCGCTGAAGGCGATCAGGCGATATTGGATGAATGCGCGGAGGAGATGCGCGTCGACATTCCCGAGGGATGAGGTAAGGGTTACATGAGGCCCAGGCAGCGAATCGCGGTCCAAACTGCCTTGTTGGGACGGCAGGCGTGAGGCCGATGGGCTTGCTTGAGTTCGGTCCGGTCTCGTTCGGCGACGGTCAGGTCGCGACTGCGGCCCCGGTGTTCGCGAGGCTGCAGGCACGCGGGATCGATTCGTTCATCACTGGTGCGCTCGCCGGGGTCGTGTCTGTAGTGTTCGGGGCCGAGTCGCTGTACGGGGACGGTGTGCTCATCCCTGTCGGCGCTGTGCTGTTCCCGTTCGCGTGGGCGACCATAGAGTTCGTGTACGACCTCGGGTGCGAGGCCCTCACGGGGCGCACCTTGGGCGAGCTGATGCTGGAACTGCGCGTCGTGGAAGCGAACTCAGGCACGAGCCTCAGTTGGCGAGTTGCACTGTTGCGCGCGGCGTGTCCGTTGCTGGCCGAATGAGCGGCGGTGTGCCTGGCTGCTCGCCGCTTGACGGTTCGGCGGTTCCGTCGGCGACATTGTCGGAACGAGCAGCCGGAGAGCGTCAGGTTCTCTTGACAGGGACCCGTTAGTCGGTCCAGTCCTGCAAGAAGCCTCGCCACCACATGGTCATGGGCCAAGACGTCCCGATGTCTCGCATGCAATGCCGGGCCGGGTGGTCCCCGTGACCCGGTCAGCAGGAGGATTGGCCGGTAGCGTCTCGCGCGGTGGCGGTTCACAAGGTCGTTGGCATCGAGACTGAGTTCGGCATCATCCATCGCTGCACGGGCGACTCCAATCCCGTGGCTGCGTCGTCGATGATCATCAATGCCTACGTCAACGGCTTCCTGTGCCAGCGCGTCAGCTGGGACTTCGAAGACGAGCAGCCGGGGGCTGATGCGAGGGGCTTCAACGAGTTCGACGCGCTCGCTCCCGAGATCGAAACGCACCTGGTCAACGCCGTGCTGACCAACGGCGCCCGCTATTACGTCGACCACGCGCATCCCGAACTGTCGACTCCGGAGTGCTCGGACGCGCGCCAATGCGTGGTGTACGACCGGGCGGCGGAGGAGATCCTGATCCGATCCATGCAGGCTGCCAACAACCTCCTGCCGGACGACGAAGAGCTGGTCATCCACAAGAACAACAGCGACGGCAAGGGCAACAGCTACGGCTGCCACGAGAACTACCTGCTGGACCGAGATGTGCCCTTTGGCCGGGTGGTGACGCACATCCTGCCGTTCTTCGTGACCCGCCAGATCTTCTGCGGTGCCGGCAAGCTGGGCGTCGAGGTCCCGATGGATGACCGCTCGCCGGCACCGTTCGGTGACCGGCCGTTCCAGATCAGCCAGCGCGCCGACTTCTTCGAGGAGGAAGTCGGGCTCGAGACGACGCTCAAGCGGCCCATTGTCAACACCCGCGACGAGCCGCACGCCGACACGCGCAAGTACCGGCGCCTGCACGTCATCATCGGCGACGCCAACATGAGCGAGCTTCAGACGTATCTCAAGCTGGGCACGACCTCGCTGGTGCTGGCGATGATCGACGATGACTTCGTGCCTGAGCCACTGACGCCTCTCGTGCCGGTCGCGGCGCTGCGCCAGGTGAGCTTCGACACTGCCCTGTCGGGGCTGATCGAACTGGCAGACGGCCGTCATATGCGAGCCATCGAGATCCAATGGGAATACTTGGACCTGGCCCGGAAGTATGCGCAGAGCCATGGTCTGGACCCCGTCGGCGGCGACGACGTCGGCAATGACATCCTGGACCGCTGGGAAGCTGTCCTTGCCATGCTGGAATCGGATCCGATGGGGCTAGCGACGCAGTTGGACTGGGTGGCGAAGCTGCGCTTGTACGAGGCCTTCGCCGAGCGGCACGACCTCGACTGGGATGATCCGAAGCTCGCCGCCCTGGATCTGCAGTATCACGACCTGCGGCCGTCCAAGTCGCTGGCCCGGCGTGTCGGTCTTGAACGGATCACGACCGACGATGAAGTGGATGAAGCGGTCTCGGTGCCACCGCCGACGACGCGTGCATATTTCCGGGGTCGTTGCCTCGACAAGTTCGGGGACGAGATCGTGGCCGCCAACTGGGACTCGATGGTGTTCGACATCGGAACCGATCCGCTGCGCCGCGTGCCGATGCTCGAGCCGCTGCGAGGAACCCGCGCGCACGTGGGTAGCTTGTTGGACGAGTGCCGGGACGCAGCCGAGCTGCTGCGCCGGCTGGGCAATTAGCCGCAGGTTCAGCCTCGAACGCAGGCGGCAATCGGAACTCTCACGCATTCGAGACCCAAGCAATCGACACCGGAGGAGGCCCGAGATGGCAGAACGCGAGCAGATGCGACGGTCGGCTCCCAGGGAGACCGAGAGTCCCGCACAGCAGGACACCTCGTCTGAGGGGGCGACCGAACTGAAAGCCGAACTCGACGACCTGCTCGACGAGATCGACGATGTGCTCGAGACCAATGCCGAGGAGTTCGTGAAGAACTACGTGCAGAAGGGCGGCGAGTGACCCCCATGCCCTTCTTCGCCCCAGGCGACGACCCGGGGGCGAGCTTCCTCGAACTGCTGCGGCGCACGGGCAGCGAGCCATTTGCCGGGTTCGCGCAGGTTCCTGCCGCTGAGGGGGCTTTCGGCTCCCTTGAGAGTTCTCACGCCACCACTGTTCTGGCCGTGCGCAGCTCCGACGGAGTGGTTGTCGCGGGTGATCGGCGGGCCACCAGCGGGAACCTCATCAGTCACCGAGACATGCGCAAGGTCTTCCCTGCCGACTCCTATTCGGCGGTGGCCATTGCCGGTGCCGCAGGCCCGGCCGTGCAGATGGTCCGCCTCTTCCAGCTGCAGCTCGAGTACTACGAGAAGATCGAAGGCAAGCCGCTGAGCCTGGAGGGCAAGGCGAACCAGCTGGCCGAGATGCTGCGGGCACACCTGCCCCAGGCGATGCGCGGCCTTCCGGTGGTGCCCATCTTCGCCGGATTCGACCCCGCCGACGGGAGAGGCAGGCTCTTCCAGTACGACGTAACAGGCGGCCGCTACGAAGAGCAGGACTACGCCACGGCCGGCTCGGGCAGCCTGCACGCAGGGACGGTCTTGAAACTCGGCTTCCGCGACGATTTGATCGAGTCGGAGGCACTCGCGCTCGGTGTGCAGGCGTTGTGGCATGCCGCCGACGAGGACAGCGCCACCGGCGGTCCCGATCCAGTACGAGGCATCTACCCGGTGCTCGCAGCCATTGGCAGCGACGGCTTCCGGCAGCTCAGCGACACCGAGTCAGGGGAAGTCTTCGCTGCGCTGCAAGCCGAACTCTCGGGCGGCAGCAGCGGGGGTGCGGCCCGCTCCGACTCAGCCAGCGGCGATCCCAGTTCCGCCGGAGGCAGCCGCAGCGAGGTGCTGCCATGAGCATGCCCGGGATGTACGTCAGTCCCGAGCAGCTCATGCAGGACCGGGCCGACTACGCCCGCAAGGGAATCGCCCGGGGACGCTCGCTGGTGACGCTGGAATACGGCGACGGCATCGCACTGGTGGCGGAGAACGCCAGCGCAACGCTGCGCAAGGTGTCAGAGATTTACGACCGGATCGCCTTCGGCGGCGTGGGCCGCTACATCGAGTTCGACCAGCTGCGCATCGCGGGTGTCCGCCACGCTGAGCTGAAGGGATACCAGTATTCGCGTTCAGACGTGGAAGCTCGGAGTCTCGCCAACCAGTATGCGCAGATGCTCGGGCAGTTCTTCACCCATGAGCTCAAGCCGCTCGAGGTCGAGATCGTGGTGGTGGAGGTGGGAACCGGCGACGAGGCCAACCAGCTCTACCGGATCCAGTACGACGGGACCGTCATGGACGAGGAGGCGTACTGCTGCATCGGAGGCGATGCCGATGCGGTGCGCGAGCGGGTGGCCGAGGGCTACGACCCTGAACTCGATGCCGACGCTGCCATCCGGCTGGCTCGCGCAGCGCTCGCCGGGCCCGAGCGTGAGATCGCTGCACCGGATCTCGAGGTGGCCTTGCTCGAGTCGAACTTCGAAGACGCAACCCACCGCCGCCGGTGCTTCCGGCGTCTCGAGGACGACGAGGTGGCGGCCGCCCTCGGCGACGACGACTCCGATCAGGAAGATTCCTAGATCGGAACTACGGTGAGCGCCGTGCAGCGGCGCATCATGGGTGTCGAGAACGAGTACGGCGTCACGTGCACACTGCGGGGACAACGGCGCCTCAGCCCCGATGAGGTGGCGCGCTACCTGTTCCGCCGGGTGGTGTCGTGGGGGCGATCCAGCAATGTGTTCCTGGCAAACGGGGCGCGCCTGTATCTCGACGTCGGCAGCCATCCCGAGTACGCCACGCCCGAGTGCGATTCCGTCTATGACGTGGTGTGCCACGACCGTGCAGGCGAGCGGATTCTCGAACAGCTCGTCGCCAGCGCCACCGAGCGACTGGCCGAGGAGGCGTTCAACGGCACGATCTTCCTGTTCAAGAACAACACCGACTCGGCCGGCAACAGCTACGGGTGCCACGAGAACTACCTGACCAGTCGTGCAGACGACTTCTCGAATTACGCCGAGGTGCTGATCCCGTTCCTGGTGACTCGGCAGATCTACGCCGGCGCAGGCAAGGTGCTCAACACGGCCAAGGGCGCACGGTATTGCATTACCCAGCGGGCGGAGCACATCTGGGAGAGCGTGTCGAGCGCGACCACCCGCAGCCGCCCGATCATCAACACCCGCGACGAGCCGCACGCCGATGCGGAGCGCTTCCGGCGTCTGCACGTCATCGTCGGCGACTCGAACATGAGCGAATACACGTCATTCCTCAAGATCGGCGCGGCCGCGCTCATGCTGCGCATGCTTGAGGATCCCGCCGTGGTGCTGCGGGACATGACGCTGGAGAACCCGATCCGGGCGATTCGCGAGATCAGTCACGACATCACCTGCAGGCGCAAGGTGCGCTTGGCCAATGGGCGTGAAGTGAGCGCATTCGACATCCAGTCGGAGTACCTGGAACGAGCCCTGCGCTTTGCCGAGACGAACGATCTCACCGAGGAGGAGTCGCGTGCTCTGCAGATGTGGGAGCACGTGATGACGGCCATCGCTGACGACCCGCTGCAGCTCGACCGCGAGGTGGACTGGGTCATCAAGCACAAGCTGCTCACGAGTTATGCCGACCGCGCTGAAGTCGGCTTCGACGACCCTCACATTGCACTGCTGGACCTCCAGTATCACCACGTCCACTCGACGCGAGGCGTCTTCTATGTGATGCAGCGGCGCGGCCTGGTGGAGCGAGTGCTGGATGACGCAGATGTGCGTCGGGCCACGGAGGAAGCGCCCCAGACGACGAGAGCCCGGCTGCGCGGGGCGTTCGTGCGCGAGGCCAAGGCTCGGCGCCGTGACTACACCGTCGACTGGGTGCATCTGAAGCTCAACGACCAGGCCCAGCGGACCGTGTTGTGCAAGGACCCGTTCCGTTCCCACGACGAGCGTGTCGACAAGCTGATCGAGTCGCTGTGATGCGCACCGCGGTCCGTGTGCGCCGGCGCTCAGCTGGCTGAAAGCAGCAGATGCCGCGCTTTGCGCGCCTGCGAGCGGCCGAGGTGGGTGACGTGCGGCCCGGGCTAGCTCGGATGACCTTGTCCGACGGCAGCGAGGCATACGCGCTCACGGAGCTGTGCGGCCCGATCAGGGTCGGCGACGAGCTGCTCGTGAATACATCGGCAGTGGATCTCGGCCTTGGCACTGGCGGGGCACATGTCGTGCACACGAACCTCACGTCGCCGTTCGCAGGCAGACCAGAGCTGCGGGGCCGGGTCATGAAGGCTCGTTATCTCGGCGAGCAGTTGCCCGTCGAAGCATTCGAGGAAACAGGCGGTTCACCGGCGGCGATCTCGCCAACCTCGGGGGACGCCGCGTTCGATGGTGCCGAGGCCGATCCAGCCGAGATCAGCGACCCCGGAACCTCGGTGCCATCACCGTCATCGCTGCGCGGAGTGCGGGTGGTGTTCAGCGTGCTTCACAGCCATGCCTTGGCGCTGGCGGCCACGGTTCGCGCTGCCGTGGGCGAAGCGCCGGGCTATGTCATGACCGACGGGGGAGCACTGCCGTTTGTGCTGAGCGATCTCGCGGCAGCGTGCCTGGAGCGAGGAGTGATTGTCACGGCCGTCAGCGCCGGACAGGCATTCGGCGCACCGATCGAGGCGGTGACTGTCGCCTCTGGCGTTACGGCCCTGGTGGAACAGGGCATCGACCGCATCGTGGTGTCTCCGGGCCTGGGGCACATCGGTACGGCGAGTCCGCTGGGTTTTTCAGCCCTGGATCTCGTCGGCCACGCAGCCGTGCTGGACGCACTCGGGGCGGCGACAGCGCTGGCTGCACGTGCATCGTCGGTCGATGAGCGCGCGCGACACCGCGGCGTGAGCCATCACACTCGGGCGATGGCAGCGCTGGCGCCCGTCCGGACGGTCGTGCCGACGCCGACGGCTCCGACGGCTCCGACGGCTGACGAAGCGGCGGGCGATGCCGTATGGATCGAGGCCTTGGGGCAGCAAGCTGTCGGCATGACGCCGCTCCCGGTTGCCGATGCTCTTGCCCGCAGTGGCCTCAGCGTCACGACCATGGGCCGCTCGCTGGCGGATGACCGGTATGCATGTTCATGGCTGGGTGCCGCAGCGGCCTGGCTGGCGGCAGCGGCATGAGCCGTCCTGAAGACGCCGGGCGCGAACCCGAGGATCTGCCGTCGCCTCGGCCGCCTCGCGTTCGGCGGGCTATGAGCCGGCGCACGCGCAGCCTGCTGTCGTGGACATGGGTGCTGCTGGCCGCGGTGACGCTCGCACTGCTGATGCGGACGTTTCTCATCGCCGCCTTCTACATCCCATCTGAGTCGATGGAACCCGTGCTCGAGATCGGGGATCGGCTGCTGGTTTCCAAGCTCAGCTACCGCATCGGGGATCCCGAACCCGGTGATGTGGTCGTCTTCCGGACACCGCCCTCGATGCAGCCGGCGCAGACAGCGGAGCTCATCAAGCGCGTCGTCGCCGTGGGCGGCCAGCAGGTCGAAGCAGTGAATGGCCGGCTCATCATCGACGGATCGCCGGTGGATGAGCATTACTTGTCGACCGAGGTGTACACGCGCGACTTCGGCCCAGTGCTGGTGCCTGCCGGATACGTGTTCGTCATGGGCGACAACCGCCGCTCGAGCCAGGACAGCCGCGTCTTCGGCGCGATCCCTGAGAACGAAATCGTCGGCAGAGCATTCGCGCGTTTCTGGCCCCCCACGCGGCTCGGCGGCTTGTAGATCTCCGGCGCCGTGATCAGCGCCGGGCACAGTCAGGCGGGCTGTGTCTCGCACAAGTCGTCCGCAGGGGCGGAGCCGCCTGGTGTCTTCGATGAGTCGAGGCCGGCAAGCAAGCGGTCGACGTGATCGCCGTACAGGCCGTCGAGGCCCATGTCCCGCAGCGCCGCCGTCAAGCGGGTGTGCTGCACATCCCAGCCGAAGCAGAGCCGCTCGAATCGGTGGAACAGCGCCGCGAGGCCGCCTGTCCAGTCCTTTGCGGGAAGGTTGACGGCATCGATGCCGGCATCGGCCATCGCCGCAGCCCGACGCTCCGGGCCCTCCTTCATGCGCCGCACCCGCGTCGAATCGACGATGCGGGCAGAAGTGCGTCCGCGCAGGTCGACCAGCAGATCCCAGTCGCCGTGGCACAGCCATAGGCGGTCCTCCGCGCCCGCGGCACGGGCAGCGGAGATCACCGCGTCTGCTGCTGTCGGGTCCTTGAGATCGACTGACAGTTCGAAGTCGGTGCCGCACGTCTGGTACATGTCCGCGAGCGTGGGAATGTCGTCACCGATGCGCTCCCGTTGCAACGAGCTGAAGGCACGGCGCACGCCCCGGTGCCAAGCGACGCCGTCATGGTCCAGCATGGGGTAACCGTCTTGGCTCAGCCAGACATCGGTCTCGAGGCCGGTTGCTCCCATGTCGAGGGCCAGGGCGAATGTGTCGAGAGCATTGTCGGCGCCGTGGGCTCGCCCGCCACGGTGCGCGAACGCGATCGGAGGCGTGCGCAGCGACGGCAATGGCGAAGGGGACACACCTCTATCGTGCCACTTGTGCCGGCGATATGGCTGTTGCCCATCGTTGCCTTCGGTGTGCTCACCGTGGTCAGCATCGTCATGATCCGACGGCTGGCGATGGAGCTGCGGGCGACGGCCCAGAGCCTGGCGTCCATTGCAGACGTCGCAGCGGCAGTGCGCGCCGACGTGATGCGAGCGCGCGCTGCAATCGACAGCCTTGACGTGCCGTCGCTGCGCCAGGCCACCGCCGAGCGGGCGCTCGGCATGGCGGTACGGTGGGTCACGCGTCGGGCGCTGCCCTTCTGATGGGTGAGCAGTCGCTGCACACGGGCGCGCGTGCGCGGCACAGAACCGCCGCGCGGGGCTGGGGTTCTACCATCGAGCCGTGAGCCTGCAGCCCAACGAGGTGCTGATCATCGTGCTCGTGGCGTTGATCGTGCTCGGCCCCAAGCGGCTGCCGGGCGCAATCCGGGGCATCGGCCGCGCCTTCCGACAGGTGCGCGACTTCTCGACCACCGTCCGCCAGGAAATGGATGCCACGATCTCACCGCCGATAGTCGAACCCGCGTCGCCGCCCGCCCGGCCCCCCGCGTCAGAAGACCCAGAGGCAGAGCCGGAGGGTGACCAGGCCGACAACGAGCAGCCTGATGCTGCGGGACCGGCCGGCGATGACGTGACCAGAGACGGCGCTGCGTGAGGCTTCGATGGCGCCGCCGGCCCCGGCCGGAGGTGATGGGTTTCTGGGATCACGTCGCCGAGCTGCGGAACCGGCTCATCTGGAGCATCGTGGCCATCGGGCTCGGCATGGTCGTGGGGCTGATCGTCTATGACTGGCTGCTCCGCGAGGTCTTCCTGCCGCCGTACTGCAATGTGCTGGAAGCCCAGGAGATCAACCGCCCGTGCAGCTTGGTGATCACCGCGCCCTTGGAGGGATTCCGCACTCGCATCAAGGTGTCGGCGTACCTAGGCGCAGTGCTGGCCATGCCGGTGCTGCTGTGGCACCTGTGGAGGTTCATCACACCGGCGCTCGATCGCCGGGAGAAGCGGTGGGCGATCCCGTTCGTGATTGCGGGGTTTGTGCTGTTCTCGGCTGGTGCGGTCCTGGCGTACTTCACCTTCGAACGAGCCCTGGACTTCCTGATCGCCGTCAGCGGCGACGCGGTCGACCCGCTGCTCGGACCCGGTGCCTACCTCGGATTGGTGACGTTCATGATGCTGGCCTTCGGCATCGGGTTCGAGTTCCCGATCGTGCTGATCTTCGCCCAGCTCGCCGGCATCGTCGAGCCGCGGCAGCTGAATCGAGCCCGCCGCTACGCCATCGTCGGCATCGTGGCTGGCGCAGCGATCATCACGCCCTCCGGCGACCCGATCACGCTAGCGGCGTTGTCGGTGCCGCTGTATGTGTTCTACGAGCTTTCGATCCTGGCCGGCTACCTGATACTCCGCCGCCGCAGCGGTGAAGCCCCGCTGCGGCGCCGATTCCGCCGGTCGCCGGAGGAAAGCGACCAGGGTGCCGCTGCGTCCGGACCCACGTCGTGACCTCGAACGGGCCCCTAGTGCCACCGCTGTTCGCGGAACTCCTGATTGCGCGGGGCATCTCGCCGGACGGCTTTCAGGCCGAGGCGTTCGCGGCGCTGGATCGGGGCGACTCGGTGCTCGTCGCTGCGCCGACATCGTCGGGCAAGACCCTCGTTGCAGAGTACGGGATCGCGGCGACACTCGAAGCCGGCAAGCGAGTGGCCTACACCGCGCCGACCAAGGCGCTGTCGAACCAGAAGCTGCGCGAGCTGCGCTCCTGGCTGGGATCCGAACGCGTAGGCCTGCTCACCGGCGACAACGTCATCTGCCCCGATGCCGACGTGGTGGTCATGACCACCGAAGTGCTGCGCAACATGATGTACGCCGGTTCGCCGCACATCGCCCAGCTCGGCATGGCCGTGCTGGATGAGGTCCACTACTTGCAGGATCCCTACCGGGGCGCGGTCTGGGAGGAAGTCATCATCAGCACGCCGCGGCATATGCGACTGGTGTGCCTGTCGGCCACAGTCAGCAATGCCCACGAGCTCGCATCATGGATCGAAGCCACCGCCGGCGGGTGCACCGCAGTGGTGTGCTCGCAGCGGCCGGTTCCTCTGGAGGACCGATTCCTGCTCTACGAACGGCAGAGCCGCCGCTTGGTGGATCTGCCGACGCTGCGGGACGGCCGCCCGAATCCCGAGATCGAACGGATAGTCGAGCAGGCACGTTCCCGGTCCGGCGGCCAGCGCCGGCATCGCCGGGCAGGTGCGCGACCGGCTCGGCCGCGC
>NZ_JAPYOK010000027.1:0-60284 GCF_028283155.1 Candidatus Poriferisodalis multihospitum
GAGAACGACACAGGACCGGCGCGAACGCCGGCCCTGTGCCTGTTTGGGAGGGAGTGGAGCGGGAGCTACATCATCCCGGGCATGCCGCCCATGCCGCCGCCCATGGCAGCAGCAGCCGCAGCAGCAGCGGCAGGATCGGCTTCCTCGGGCTTGTCGGTCACCAGTGTCTCGGTGGTGAGCAGCAGCGCCGCAATCGACGCTGCATTCTGCAGCGCCGCACGGGTCACCTTTGCCGGGTCGATGACGCCGGCAGACACCAGGTCCTCGAACTTGCCGGTGTCGGCATTGAAGCCCGTGTTGCCGTCGGCTTGCTCGATCTGCTGCACGATGACAGCACCCTCGTAGCCGGCATTCTGCGCAATCTGGCGGCTGGGACCTTCCAGCGCCCGATGCACCATGCGAGCCCCGGTGGCCTCGTCGCCGTCGAGGTCGAGCGCTGCCACCGCAGCACGAGCCCGCAGCAGCGCAGTGCCGCCGCCGGGCACGATGCCTTCTTCGATCGCAGCCCGGGTGGCCGACACGGCGTCCTCGATGCGGTGCTTCTTTTCCTTCAGCTCGACCTCAGTGGCCGCGCCGACCTGGATCACCGCCACACCGCCGGCCAGCTTCGCCAGCCGCTCCTGCAGCTTCTCGCGATCCCAGTCGGAGTCGGTCTCGTCGATCTCGCGCTTGATCTGCACGACACGCCCATCGACGTCGCCGCTGTCGCCGCCGCCCTCCACGATCGTGGTCTCGTCCTTGGTGATGATCACCTTGCGGGCGGTGCCCAGTAGGTCGAGGGTGGTGTTGTCGAGCTTCAGGCCGACCTCTTCGGAGATGACCTCGCCGCCGGTCAGGATCGCCATGTCGGCCAGCATCGCCTTGCGTCGCTCGCCGAAGCCAGGTGCCTTCACGGCTGCCGATGAGAACGTGCCGCGGATCTTGTTGACGACGAGCGTGGCCAGCGCCTCGCCCTCGACGTCCTCGGCGATGATCACCAAGCCCTTGCCGGTCTGCATGACCTTCTCGAGCACCGGCACCATCTCGGCGACCGCGCCGATCTTGCCGTTCACGAACAGCAGGTACGGGTCGTCGAAGACAGCTTCCTGGCGGTCGGGGTCGGTCACGAAGTACGGCGACAGGAAGCCCTTGTCGAACTGCATGCCCTCGGTGAATTCGAGGTCGACGCCGAACGTGTTGGATTCCTCCACCGAGATGACGCCGTCCTTGCCGACCTTGTCGAACGCCTCGGCGAGCGTCTCGCCGATCGTGGTGTCGGCTGAGGAGATCCCGGCGACGCTGGCGATCTTGTCCTTGTCGTCGGAGACATCGGTCGACATGTCGACCATCTCGTCCACAGCGGCTGCCACCGCGGTCTCGATGCCCCGCTTGAGCTCCATCGGGTTGGCACCGGCGGCCACGTTGCGCAGGCCCTCGCGGACCATCGCCTGGGCCAGCACGGTGGCGGTGGTGGTGCCGTCGCCGGCGACATCGTTGGTCTTGGTGGCCACTTCCTTGACGAGCTGAGCACCCATGTTCTCGAACGGGTCGTCCAGCTCGATCTCGCGGGCGATGCTCACGCCGTCATTGGTGATCGTGGGTGCCCCGAATGACTTCTCGAGCACGACATTGCGGCCCTTGGGCCCCAACGTCACCTTGACCGCATCGGCCAGCTTGTTGACGCCAGCTTCGAGGCCGCGCCGGGCCTCCTCGCTGAACTTCAGGATCTTCGGCATGTGTTGGTTCTCTTTCTTGTCGGCGCGGTCAGCGTCAGGCCACGATGGCCAGGACGTCGCGGGCGCTCAGGATGAGCAGGTCCTCGCCGCCCACGGTGATCTCGGTGCCGCCGTACTTGCTGTAGACGACGGTGTCGCCGACGCCGACATCCATCTGGATGATGTCGCCCGACTGGTCGGAACGCTTGCCGGGGCCGACCGCAAGTACCTCGCCCTGCTGGGGCTTTTCCTTGGCGGTGTCGGGGATGACCAGGCCGCTGGCGGTGGTCTCCTCGGCGTCGCTCGGACGCACGACGATGCGGTCCTCAAGTGGCTTCAGGTTCATGGTCGGAAGTGCCTCCTGTGGCGCTGTGCCCTGTCTGGGGCGTGTCATGGAACTGCCCGGCGGCACTTAGCACTCTCACCGGGCGAGTGCTAACGATACGAGCACACGTAAGCGGCCACAACCTCGCGCTAGCACAATTGCAAATTATGTTGCTTATGAAAGAACGAGTGGGATAAGTTCAGATCAATGACAAACAGTTCATATCTGTCATTTCACCCCGAGAGGCCGACACAGCAGTTGTTGATGACGACCGAACAGTTCAGAACAGAGTTTCCGAACGAGAGCAACTACGTGGAATGGAAGGCAGGCGTCAGCCGCAAGGAGATCCAGCGGGCGATTGTCGCGTTTTCCAACGCCGACGGGGGTGTGCTGCTGCTCGGCGTCAACGACAGCGGCCAACCGACAGGCAAGCCGCTGGATGCAGGTCTGGAGAAGACGCTGTGGGAGATCATCAACGATGTCGAATCGCCCGGCCCGATCAAAATCCGCTCCCTGACCGTCGGGAACGTGCTGATCACCGTCCTCTCGATCGGACGGCGGCTGCAAGGGCTCGCACAGACATCGGATGGCGCCGCTCTGATCCGCCGGGGCAAGCAGAACCTTCCATTGACGGGCGCAACTCTCGTCGAATTGGTGACAGAGCGCACACATGACAGCTTCGACAGCAGCCCCTCGGAGTGGTCGATTGCCATGGCCGATCCGAGTCTGCTCAGGCAGCTCTGCGAGGCTTTCGATGTCGATGCCGGACTCGACGATCCCATCTTGGCCGATGCGCTCGAAGAGCGAGGGATGCTCGTACGTCGGTCCGGCGAGGCGGTGCTCACCAAGGCCGGCGCTCTCTTCTTGGTGCCGCAGGCATCGAGCGAGTTCGGCAAGTGCTTCGTAGAGGTCTTTCGCTTTCCCAATCCTGATGGCGAACACGACCTCCGTAGGTCGTTTGCAGGCACCCCTGCCCAGCAGGTCGATGAGACGACTGCGTGGCTCGACAACGAACTGGGTTTCGATCTCGTGGTGCTCGGACGCAAGCGTCACGAGCTTCGGCGCCTCCCGGTCAGGGCGCTGCGAGAGGTGATCGCCAACGCCGTCGCTCACCGCGACTACCAACTCGCAGGATCTGCAGTAGAAGTACGGGTCACACCTCACGAGGTGACGGTGAAGTCCCCGGGTGGCTTTGTTGCGCCCGTGACCAGCGAGAACCTGCGCCATGCGCATGCCGCGCGCAATCGGCGCATTATCCGCGCACTACGCGCTTTCGGCCTTGCAGAAGACGCGGGCCGCGGCGTCCGGGTCATCTTGGAGGAAATGGCTGAGGATCTTCGAGCTGAGCCCACCTTTGCCGAGGACCCTGCCGGACACGTCACGGTGCGGCTGCCGATCGAGAGTCCAGTCTCACCTGAAGAGCGTGCGTGGGCGCGTGAGCTTGAGCAACGAACCTTGTTGCAGCCGGAGGACCGGCGCGTGCTAATCGAGGCGGCGCGAGGAGTCGAACTCTCGAACACCAGTGTCCGGTCACTGCTCCACGCCGATAGCTCGACGGCGCGCCAGAGTCTGCAGAGGCTGCGCGACGCCGGCTTTCTCATCCAAGACGGTGAGCGTCGTGGCACCCGGTACTACATCGCGCCTGGGCTTCGACGCCCTGCTTGGGTTGGCTTGGACCGCCTTGGCATACAGTCCGCCATCCTGGAATTGGCCGACTCGGGTCCCATCACGAATGCAGCAGTACGCGAAGTCATGGGACTCTCTCGATCTGACGCAGTAGCTGTGCTCCGAAACTTGGTGGCCCATGGTCAGCTCGAACTTCGAGGCTCCAAGCGTGGCTCGCACTATGTACTACCCGGCAGCGGTTGATCAAGGCCACGTTTCGTAGGCTCGGTCGCCTTGTACGGCGGACGGAGAGGTAGCGATGTCGGCGAAAGCATGGAACGGCCGGGACTACTACGTGGCGTTCGGACACAGCGTCGTACACGGATACAAGGACCAGTGGGGCGGCTGGCGATGGGATTTTGCGCGTCGCTACAGCCTCCTGAGCGGCGGTGGCGGTGAACGCTATTGTAAGCCGTTGCGACACCTCAAGCCCGGACACCAGGTCTTCGCCCATGTGGCGCGTGCCGGGTATGTCGGCGTCGGCTTGGTGACCAGCACGCCGAGGCGGCTCCGAGAGGAAACTGTGCCCGTTGACGGCGAGGAGCGGTTATTGATTGAACAGCCCGACTTCGTCGAGCGCTTCGCATTGTGTTTCGCTGATCGGGTGAACTCGGACAACGACAACATCAACGAGAGGGTCGTCCCTGTCAAATGGACTGTTGCTCGCAACATCGATTGCGCATTCTGGGAAAAGGGTCTGAAGGCCTACCGGAACACCGCCTGCAAGCTGACCGATCAGCACACCATCGACAGGGTCCTAGCCGAGTTCGGCCTCGACGAGGACTGACTGGCCCTAAAGGTTGTGCAGCCTCGCGTGCGGGCTGACGACTCGGGTGGAGGCGGCTGAAACTGCCCCTGCGGCAATGGCGTATGTGATCGGACCGGTGCGCGTCAACAGTTCGACTGATGGGCGTCAATTGAGGAAGTCGATGCGGAGGTTGGGGTCGGCGCCGCCGTCGAGGTCGGAAGGGCCATCGCTGGCCAGCCGGTACCAGGCGGTCGCAGCGATCATGGCGGCGTTGTCGGTGCACATGGCCCGGCTGGGCAAGTAGGCATTGAAGCCGTCTTCGGTGCAGATGTCGAGCGTTCTTTCACGCAAGGTGCTGTTGGCTGCCACGCCGCCGGCCAGGCAGATGCCCGCCGCCCCGACCTCATGGGCTGCTCTGCGGGCTTTGTGCGTGAGCACGTCGGTCACGCAGGCCTGGAACGACGCCGCAACGTCGGCGGCGGTGACCTCGGGATGGGCCCGAACCCAGTTGATGACCGCCGTCTTGATTCCCGAGAACGAGAAGTCGTAGCCGTCGTCGAGCATGGCCCTGGTGAGCGGGACCGCAGTGGGGTCGCCCTCGGATGCCAGCCGGTCGATGACGGGACCGCCCGGGTAGCCGAGTCCCAGGTAGCGGGCCACCTTGTCGAAGGCCTCCCCGGCGGCATCGTCGCGGGTGGCGCCCAGCAGGCGGTAGCGGCCATGGCCCTCGAACGAGATCAGCATCGTGTGCCCGCCTGAGACCAGCAGCGTGACGAGCGGGAACTGCACCTCGGCGTCGTGCTCGTCGAGCAGCGCCGCATACAGGTGGGCCTCGTGGTGGTTGATGCCGATGTAGGGAACGTCCCACACCAGCGCCAGCGCCTTGGCAGCGGCTACCCCCACGAGCAGACTGCCAACCAATCCGGGACCACACGTAGCCGCCACGACATCGATGTCGCTGTCGGCGGCACCGGCCTCCACTAGTGCCTCGGCCACGACAGGCGTGATGAGGGCTTCGTGGGCGCGGCCGGCGATCTCGGGAACCACACCGCCGTAGCGGGCGTGGAGATCCACCTGGCTGCTGACGATGCTGGAGCGCACGTCGCGGCCGTCGTCCACGACCGCTGCGGCCGTCTCGTCGCAGGAGGTCTCGATGCCGAGGACGGTCGTCATTGCACCCCCATGGCTGTGTTCATTGCGCCCTCGGCAACGCCGAGGGCCGTGCTCGATGCGCCCTCGGCAATGCCGAGGGCCGTGGCAATGGCGTCCAGGCGTTCGCCGTGCGAGCGACTGTCGATGTCGTGGCACCACATCACCAACGCGTCCTCTCGCTTTCCGCCAGGGCCGCCCCGGTAGTAGTTCTTGCGACTGCCGACGGGCGCATAGCCGAACCAGCGGTAGAGCCGCTGCGCCGCAGTGTTGGAGGAACGCACTTCCAGCGTCAGCGCTTCCAGCCCATCGATGCGCCGGGCCTCGCGGTGCAGCTCCAGCATCAGCCGTGCGCCCACGCGCTGACCCTGGCAGTGAGGATGCACCGCCACCGAGGTGATGTGCCCTTCGCCGGCCACGATCATGAAGCCGCCGTAGCCGATGACGCCGGTCGGTCGGCCGTCGGGGCCCGGCGTGCAGGCCACGCGGTATACCCGCTCGCCGGCCCGCTGCAATTCGTCCAGGTACAGGGCCATCGACCAGGGCCTCGGGTACACCAGCTTGTCGATTCGGCGGATCTCGCGCAGATGCTTGCGGCGCATCGGGACGATGACGGGTGGCGGGGCGGCGGGAGGCCGGCTCCCGGCAGGGACCGCGACGTTCGGTGACGCATGAATGCTCACGACCGCTCCCGCTGCTGCCAGTTGATGCGGGCGTCGGGGGCGCGCAGGTACATCGGCGCTATTTCGGACGGGCTGACGAACTCCTCGCGCAGCGCCCGGGCGTGCGCCAGCTCCACCAGCGCTCCAGCATTGGGATGGCGTAGCCCCTCCCGGCCGATCTCGGCTCCCCGAACGTCGCCGAGAACCTCGGCGTAGCGCTCGGCACCGTCGCCGACGATCAGCGTTTCGGCACCCGTCGCCATCAGCTGCGCGGCCACGTCGGTGGGCTGATCCACTGCGGGCGGGCTCATGAGCTGGATCCCCCCGGGCGCCCGCCGGTAGGTGGCGTAGAAGATCTCTCCCCGGCGAGCGTCGACGGTGGAGACGATGAGCCGATCGCTGAACCGTGCCGGGAACGCCGTGAGGTCGAGGCTGGAGACGCCGATCATCGGGACGCGGCAGGCATGCGCAATGGACTTCGCAGTCGCCAAGCCCACCCGCAAGCCGGTGAACAGGCCCGGGCCGACATCGACGGCCACCAGGCCGATTTGCGACAGCTTCATCTGCGCCTGCTCGCAGAGGAACCGGATGGCCGGCGCGAGCGTCTCGGCATGGCGCCGGTCGCGGGTGGTGTGAAACGAGGCGATGATGCCCTCGTGCCCGCCGATGGCCACGCCGACCTGCGGCGTCGCTGTCTCGATGCCGAGAACTAGCACTGCGCTGCCTCCGCGCAGCGGTGCACTAGCACTGCGCTGCCTCCGCGCAGCGGTGAGCTAACACGGCGGCACCGGGAAGCTGTCGGCGAAGTGCCACGCTGCGGCGAGCGAGTCGGCGCGGTCGTGCCAGCTCGGACCAATGAGGTCGGCCTCGAAGATGCGGATGTCGGGCGACTCGCCGGGGTCGGCCAGCCGGATGCGCACGCGCAGGAAATCGCGTGGCAGCTCGCCGATCACCACCTCGCCCCACTCCACGCACACCACGGCATCGTCGTCGAGCAGTTCGGGCAGATCCAGATCGAGCACCTCGCCGAGGTTGTCCAGCCGGTACACGTCGAGGTGGTGCAACCTCATGCGGCCCTGGTAGCTCTGCGCGAGCGTGAATGTGGGGCTGGTCACCGGCTCAACTACCCCGAGAGCCGCCGCCAGCCCCTGCGTGAACACCGTTTTGCCAGCACCCAGGTCGCCCGACAGCAGCAGCACATCGCCAGGGCGCAAGAGCGGGGCCAGCGCCGCAGCGACAGCTCGCGTCCCGTCGGCGCTCGTGGTGCGGAACCGCATAACGGAGCTTGTCTAGCGTGCTGAGCCGCAGCCCAGCGCCTCTGCCCGGCGGTAGACGCGGGGGACGCGCAGCGAGATTCCGGTGAGCACTTCGTAGGGGCTACGACCGGACCAATCGGCCAGATCGGTGATGGTGACACGCTCGTCGCCCTGGCGGCCGACGAGAGTGACCCGGTCGCCGTTGTAGGCGCTGCCATCGCCGAGGTTGACCATCGTCTGATCCATGCAGACATGGCCCACCACGGGGTGCGGCGCACCGTCGATGAGCACGTTCGCCGGTCCCTGCGCTGGCCCCTGCTGCGGACCTGTGCCCAGGGAGCGGGCGTAGCCGTCGGCGTACCCCACGGGCAGGGTGATCACCCGGGTCTGGCGGTCTGCGGTCCACGTGCTGCCGTAACCGACGGATGCACCGCGGGGCACCACCTTGAAATAGACGACCTCGCTGTGCCAGCTCAGCACCGGTTCGGTCGGCAGGGCGGCTGCGATCTCGGGTTTGGGAGCCACGCCGTACAGCACGATGCCCGGACGGACACGGTCGAGGTGGGCCTCGGGCAGGCGGGCAATGGCCGCGGACGCCGCCATGTGCCGGACGGGCGTGGGCAGCGAATGTCGTTCGTAGAAGCCCAGTGCCTCGCTGAAGCGCTCGAGCTGACTGCGCGCATCGGACAGATCACCACTGTCAGCGTTGGCGAAGTGGCTGAACACGCCCTCGACGCGGACCGAGCGGCAGCGAAGCGCTTCGGAGAACAGCCCCTCGGCGTTGTAGTGGTGAACGCCGATGCGCTCCATGCCGGTGTCGATCTTGAGATGCGCCCGGGCGGTGGTGCCTGCAGCGACGGCTGCTTGGTCGATCTGGCGCAGTTTGTCAATCGACGGCGCCGTGAGGATCAGATCGTGGGCGAGGAACAGCGGGATCTGGCGCTCGACGGCACCACCGAGCACATGGATGTCGATGGTCAGTCCGGCGCTGCGCAGCGCCAGCGCTTCCTCGACATAGGCGACGCTCACGCACGACACCCCGGCAGCCTGCAGCGCCAGCCCGATCTGCGCGATGCCGTGGCCGTAGGCGTTGGCCTTGACCACTGGCACCACCTCGGCCCCCCCGACGTGTCGGCGGATCGCTGCCAAGTTGCGGTCGAGCGCGTCGAGATCAATGTCGCACCAGGTAGGACGCATCTGTGATGCGTCGAGTGCGGGCAGCCGCATCTGCGATGCGTCGGTCATGTGCCGCTCGTTTCGGAACTGGAGGCGGTGAGGCCGGTTCGTACCACCCCCAACAGCTCGACCTGGTGCATCGCGGTCAGCGGCGTGAGGGCTGATCCGGGGTCGTGACCGCCGAAGGTGGCAGTGCAACCGTGCCAGTGCGCAGCGGCGGCGGTCTGCGACAGCACGGCGTTCGGCTCGGTCGCGCCGGCGGACAGGACCGCCGCAATCACGCCTGAGAGCACGTCTCCCGATCCAGCCGTCGCCAAGCGAGCCGTCCCTGAAGCGGCCGCCAGCACGACGGCCATGCCAGCGTCTCGGGCAGCTCGGGCGGCGACGAGCGTCGTCGGTCCTTTCAGGAGAACAACAGCATTGAATTCTTCCGCTGCCCGGCGCACTGCCTCGAAGCGGTCGGCCGCTGGCGGACCGCCTGTGAGCTTGGCGAACTCCCCGTCGTGAGGCGTGAGGACGGTCGGCGCTGTCCGCTCATGCAGGCACTCAGGATGGTCCGCGAGTGCCGTGAGGCCATCGGCGTCGACAACCAGCGGTACCGGACAGTCGGCAATGAAGCGAGCTGTCTGGGCCAAGGCAGCGGGGTCGGTGCCGATCCCCGGTCCGATGACGGCCGCGTCGAAGCGCTTGATGTCCTCGAGCGCGGGCCCGGCCCATTGCCCTGGCCGGAGGTCGAGCGCCACCGCCTCAGACGGTCGAGCGACATCGGCCGCTCGCAAGCCCGGCGAGCTGACCACCACCATGCCGGCGCCCGATTGCTGGGCGGCCGCGCACACGAGATGTCCGGCGCCGCGCATCTGGGGCGAGCCTGCAATGACCCGCACGGCCCGGCGCCACTTGTGGGCCGCCGGCTCAGCCGCCGGCAATGCGACATCAGCATCGGCATCGGTCACGAGCCACGACATCGCCCCGCTGGCGTCGAGCCCGATCGGGGCGAGCTCCACCTCGCCAGCGGCAACCGCGCCGGGATGCAGCAACAGGCCCGGCTTCAGCGCGCCGAAGGTCACGGTCATTGCTGCGGGCCAGCAGCCGTGGTCCTCACCGGTCAGCGCGTCGATACCGGAGGGGATGTCGACCGCCAGCACGGGTGCTGCCGGTGCTGTGTCCGCACCCCACGACCCGCGCAGCCCGGTTCCGTACGCCGCGTCGATGACGAGGTCCCACGCCGCTGACGTGGGCGCCCCGAGATTGGCCGTGCAGACAAGCTCCAGTGCCTCGGGTGGCGTCACGACTCGGCAGCGCACGCCCCATCGCTCCAGCGCCGTCGCTGCGACTCGCCCGTCCGCGCCGTTGTTGCCCTTGCCGGCGGCCACGAGCACCCGCCGCCCGTAGGTGCCGCCCATCATCCGTCGGGCTGCGATAGCGACGGCTGCGCCGGCACGCGCAACCAACACATCGGTGCCTTCGGGCGCGGCCGCGTCGATTGCCGCCATCTCGGCCGGCGTCACAATCGGGATCACCGTGTCGCTCCAGGCCTATTGCGCCAGCACCATGGCGGCTGCCACCGAATCGGTGTGGGTGAGCGTCACCTGCCATTCAGACAGGCCGGCCGCCGCCGCCCGTTCGGCCGCGAGGCCCCGGAGCACCAGTTCGGGTCGGCCCCCGGGATGGCGTGCCACTTCGATGTCGCGGAACTTGCACGCCCCCAAACCGATGCCCAGCACTTTCATCACCGCCTCCTTCGCAGCAAATCTGGCGGCGAGGCGGGTGTCGGGATCGACCGTCCCCATGGCGTAAGCGAGCTCGGCGGGGGTGAACAGGCGGGTGCGCATGCCGCTGCGTCGCTCGAGCACTGCGGCGAATCGCTGGACGTCCACCATGTCGAGCCCGATCGAGGTGCTCATCTGCCGACGGTCCTACTCACCGGGTTCATCGCCCGGCGGGATGGCGGCGCCCAGCCAATGCTCGGCGAGCACATACACCGGTCGGGTCAGCAGATCGAAGACATCGAGCGTGCCGAGCAGATCGTCGCGGAACCATGGCAGCGTCTCGGTGACCGCGTCGGCCAGCGCCCCGTAGCGGCCGCGGTAGCCCATCAGCACCGCCCGCATCGCTGGCGCGCGCAATCGCTCGACGAAACGGCAGTGGAGCAGTGTGAGTCCGGTGGTCGTTCCGTCCTTGGTTTCGGGAATGTGGAGCACCGTGCGGCCGTCGCTGCCACGGGCCACCGTGACCTCGCGCTCGTAGGCAGCACGGTGCTTGCTGCCACGCAGCTGCGGGTTGGTCACCGTGCGCGATTCGACGCCGAGCGCCGTGCCGCCGCGATCAGTCAGCCAGATCGTTATCTCCGGGCCGCTGGCCGATGCCACTTGGCCCTCGATGCGGTATCGCGACCAGCCGGTGACTTCAGCCACTGCCGGGTCGAGCGCGGCCAGCGTGCGCAAGGCCGCGTACGACAGCCGATCCCTCGGCGCACCGGCTTCGAGCGCTGCCGCCACCAGCATCGAGTCGAGCAGCGTCTCATCCGCACGCGAGATGCCCACGGTGACGGTCTTGGCCTGGTGCTTGATGGTGTCGACCGGCCGGGTCAGCTCGTCGATGGCGATATTCAGAGCATCGGTGAAGTCGTCGATCACAACCGAGGGCAGCCCCACCTTGCCGATGTCCGCCTGGTACATCTCCAGCGGCGTCATGCCCACTGCGTAGCGCAGCACCGCTCCGAGGCGAGCTGCGGTGCCTGCTCGCAGGTGCCCGTCGTAGCTGCCTGCACGCACGCCGTCGCGGAAGCGATTGGCCGGAGCGCGCAGGCGCTCGGCCAGCACGGCCAGCAGATCCCCCTCGCGGCCGGAGGCCGCGGACGATGCGTCAGCGCGGCCGCGGGCCGCCGGCAATGACCCGTCGCTGCCGGCAACCGCGAGCAGCGATTCTGTGCTGGCGCGCATCTCGCGCAGCGGATCGGCCAGTGCGTCGATCGTCAGCGCCGCCTCGTAGCCGTACAAGTGACCCGCGGCCGTGGCCAGCATGAAGTCCACTGCCGGATGCACGGCGGGAACCTCCAGCAGCTCCGCCGCGGCGTCAAAGCGGCCGGTGCCGGCCGAGGCCACCACGATCGGAGTTGCCCGGTGCGCCCGGTAGATCGCCACCTCCTTCGCGGCGTCGTCGGCGACAGAGCCGGTGAGGCCCGTCGCGCACACCCAGATGAGCGGCTCGCACGAGAGGTCGATGTGCTTCTTGTCCTCGGTCCCGTCCTCGGCTACGGCGTGGTAGCAGACCTCGGACAGCTTGATGCGAATCTCACGGGACGCGATCCGGTTGGCGCCATTGCCCACCACGGCCCAGTGGCGGTGGGCGCCCACGTGGCGCCGCGCGATCCGGGCGATCTCGTCGTGCGATGCGAGCACGGTTTCGAGTGCGGCGGGCAGCTTGCCCAGCGCGCCGAGCAGGTCGCTGATGGCGCCGGTCGTCACGGCGTCGTCGGGGCGGATGTCGGCAGCGATGGCCGAAGCGAGCAGTGCGCACGCCGCGACCTGCGCGTAGAAGGCCTTGGTGGACGCCACCGACATCTCCACGTCGCGGCCGTCGGAGGTATAGAGCACACCGTCGGCTCGGTCGGTCAGGTCACTGCCGCGCCGGTTGACGATGGCGATCACGGCCGCACCACGGGCGCGAGCGAGATCGACCGTGCGGTTGGTGTCGGTGGTGGTGCCGGACTGGCTGACAGCCACGACGAGCGTGTCGGACAGGTCGGCGTGCAGGCCGAAGCCGCTGAACTCGGTGGCCAGGGGCGCCGTCACCTCAACGCTGCGCAGCGTGCGCGATGGCGCCAGGACGGTCTCGAAGAAATGCGGCAATGACGACGCTGCGGCGGCCGCCGTGCCCTGGCCGATGGCAACGATGCGGCGGATGGAACCGTCGCGCAGCCGGGACCGGACATCGGCAGGCAGGGCGTCGGTTCCAAGTCGCGCGTGGCGCAGCGGGCCGGCTGTGGCCGTGTCTATGCGGCCACGCAATGTGGCTGTGTCGATGCGGCCACGCAATGTGGCCCGGAGCGACCGGGGGGCCTCGCCGATCTCCTTCAGCAGGAAGTGCGGGTGTTCGCCCCGGTCGATGTCACGGGTGGTGACCTCGGCGGTGACGATGTCACTGGCTTCGACGGGCAACTCCGAACCGTCGTAGGAGCAGCGCCGCAGCGCGGTGAGCTCGGCTATCGCGCCAGTGGGCGCACCGACCAGCATGATCTGGCCGCGGCTGCCCACGGGATTCGCCGGATCGGACGGGGTCTCCCCATCGAGGCGGACGTACTGGCGGCATTCCTCCACCAAACCGTACGGCTCGCTGGCGACGACATACGACGGGCCTGTCGCACCCACGTACAGCGCCTGCCCGCTCCCCCGCAGCGCCAGCGCCGCCACATCGGGCATCGCGGAGACATGCGCCGCTATCGCCACCGAGCCCTCGAAGCTGCTGACGGCATCAGCGAAGGCTTGCCGAAGCTGTTCTGATCCAGCGAAGGCTTGCCGAAGCTGCACTGAACTACCGGTGGAGCGCGCGCCGTTCGAGCTTGCAGCGAGTGCCTGGCGCAGCATCGTCGGGATGACCTTGGCGTCGGTGGTGATTTCGGGCGCAATCTGAAGACGTCGCTGCGCGATCAGGTCGGCGTAATTGTCCACGTCACCGTTGAGCACAGCGGCGATGTGCGGAACATCGCCGCCAATCGAACCACTCCACGCGTCAAGAGGGTGCGTGTTGGGCACCGAAACGATGCCGATGCTGGCCCAGCGCGTGTGGCCCAGCACGACCGTCTCGGCACCGTCGGCACACAGAGCCCAGCGCAGCAGGCTGTCCTGGCGCATCTGCGATCTCAGGGTGGCCGTGTTGTCACCGAGCTCTCCGATTTCCGATGCGGTCTTGTACACGAACGCCAGCCCATTGCCGGTATCCCGCGCCGCACCGGCACCGAAGAGCGGGTCAGTGAGCCGTCCACCGTGCCCGCCACCGGCACTGCCGGTCTCGGCGTCGAGGCGCGCTCCGTGAACGAATACCTGCAGCCCGGCCGAGTCCCGCCCTCGAACCTCGAGACGGTCGAGCGCGGACAGCGCCACCTGGATCGACCAGAGTCCGCCCACGGCTGCTGCCGGCGGCGTGGCACCCCAGAGTCCGACTACTTCGCGCGCCATCCGCAGACGGTCTCGGCGCAATGCGAAGGCGTGGTCGGCTAACTCGCTCAGGCAGGCATTGATGCGCTCGATTCGGGCGCCCTCGTGACCGGGCAGCACGTCGCCCGCATCAACGGCCCTGTTGATGTCGTCGACGAGCGCTTCCACCGTCGCCAAGGCGGTCTCGATGTCGAGCACGCACTTAGGGTCGGATACCAGCAGGCGGACTCCAGGCAATGATCGCAGCGCTTCGTCGGCGTCTCGCAGCACCGTGGCGGCGGCTTCCAACCGCTCGAGGGGGTCGCCGCCGTCAAAGGGAGTGTCGAAGCTGCCCCCAGACGCTGCGGCGGCGAGCAGGTCGGCGGCTTCGTGCAGCCGCGGGATGACGGCGGAGGCCTCCAGCGCAACTCGGTCGTCGCGGCGGCCGACGACGGCCACAATCCCGCACACAACAGCGAGGGTACCGAGCACCCGACGGCCCCCCGAGGCGGAGCCGGATTCGTGACTAGGCGGTGCCGGCCGCGCCGACGCCCTCGACGATCACGTCGGTGAGACGGTCCGACAGATCCATTGCCTCGCGCTCGGTCGGGGCTTCGACCATGATGCGGATGACCGGTTCGGTGCCGCTGGCACGCACCAGCACGCGCACATCCGGACCTGCCCCAGCGGCGATGTTGTCGACCGCACGCTGAGTTGCATCGGCGAGCGGTCCCGGGTCCGCGGGCACATTGCGGAGCACCTGCGGGGCAACCTGCATCGCCTGCAAGGAAAGCTCAGCGCTTGTGAGCGCCGAATCGCCGGCTGCCCGCCGGGCAACAAGGTCGGCAAGGTGCACGGCGCTGCGCAACCCGTCGCCGGTGGTGGCCTCATGTCGGAAGACCACGTGGCCTGACTGCTCGCCGCCGAGACAGTGTCCGCCCGCCTCCAGTGCCTCGAGCACCGCACGGTCCCCCACTGCGGTGGTGACCACTTCGATGCCGGCCTCGGACATGGCCCGGCGCAGCCCCATGTTGGACATGACCGTCGCGACCAGCGTGTCGCCCGCGAGCAGGTCCCGCTCAGCCAGGTCAACGGCGAACAGTGCCATCTGGCGATCACCGTCGATGACCTGCCCCTCGCAGTCCACCGCAATCATCCGGTCGCCGTCGCCGTCGAATGCGACGCCCAGATCTGCGCCGACGTCGAGCACCGCCGCCCCGAGCGTTCCAGGGTTCACCGATCCGCAGCCGTCGTTGATATTGCGTCCGTCGGGCTCGCAGAACAGTGCGGTGACCTGCGCCCCCAGCCGCTGCAGCGCTGCAGGTGCGAGCGATGCGCTGGCGCCGTTCGCGCCGTCCACCACGAGGTGCAGACCGTCGAGCGTGCGGCCGTCGACGGCGGCACGCAGCGAGTGCTCATAGGCATCCAGCACTCGGTCCAGCTCATTCGGCGACGCCGCCTGAGCTCCAACCGCGCCGGCAGCGGGCGCAGCATCCAGCCGACGTGCGATCTCTGCCGCGGACGGTCGGTCGCCGTGCGTCAGCCGCAGTTCGTCGAGACACTGGGCGACGGCGGCCTGCTCGGCATCGCTGAGCTTGGTACCGCCCGCTGCGAACAGCTTGACGCCATTGTCGTGCCACGGATTGTGGGACGCCGAAACCACGGCGCCCGCCGTGTCGAGGCGCTGGGCTGCAAATGCCACAACGGGGGTGGGCGCGATGCCGAGGTCGATGACCTCAGCCCCGGTCGCTCGCAGGCCAGCAACGAGCGCCCGTGCCAGCGCGGGACCCGACTCGCGTGTGTCGCGGCCAACCGACCAGCGCGCAGCCTCATTGCCTGCAAGAAGCGCCCGGTTCGCAGCGCGCCCCAGCGCGTGCGCGACCACCTCGTCGATCTCGTCGAAGGCCCGCCCTCGAACGCCGTCGGTTCCGAAGAAGACGTGGCTGTTCGCGAGGCGACCCGCGTGAGCACTCATTGCTTACCGCTCTTGTTCGCTTCGCTCACGGGCCGCTCGGGCCACGGCTTCGCCGTTCGGCTCAGCCTCCGAGGTGGGTTCCACGCCGGGTTAGCGCTTGGAGTACTGGGGCGCCTTGCGGGCCTTCTTGAGGCCGTACTTCTTGGATTCCTTCTTGCGGTCGTCGCGATGCAGCAGGCCGGCCGACTTCAGCGTCGGCCGCACCTCAGGATCGAGCACCAGCAGCGAGCGGGCAATGCCCAGGCGCAACGCGCCGGCCTGACCTGCCACCCCGCCACCGTCCACCGTGGCGCTGACGTCATAGCTCGCGGCGGCTTCGGTGAGTCGCAGCGGCTCGGTGATCTCCATGCGGTGCACCGACGAGGTGAAGTACTCGTCGAACGGGCGACCATTTACCGAGATGTTGCCGCTGCCGGGCACGAACCTCACCCGGGCGACGGCACGCTTGCGGCGGCCAGTGGTCTGCGTCAGCGGAACGGGCACGAATTCGAGGTCTTTCTCGTCGGGTATGGCGTATCGGCTACAGCGTGCGGAACCGTGCCTCAGCGCGCCAGGGCGTGAGGCAGCGGCAGCGGCTGGGGCTGCTGAGCGGCATGGGGATGGTCGGGCCCGGCGTACACCTTCAGCTTGCGCAGCTGAGCGCGGCCCAGACGGTTGTGCGGCAGCATGCCGCGAATGGTGCGCCGTACCGCGTCGGCCGGCCGGCGGGCCAGCAGGTCGCCGTATTTCTCGCTGTGCAAACCGCCGGGGTAACCCGAGTGGCGGTGCACGAGCTTGTTCGTGGCCTTGTCACCGGTCAGCACCACCTTGTCGGCATTCACCACAACGACGTGGTCACCGCCGTCGATATAGGGGGCGAAGGTGGGCTTGTGCTTGCCGCGCAGGATCTTGGCGACCTCGGTCGCCATGCGGCCCAGCACCATGCCCTCGGCATCGACGACGAACCACGAGCGTTCGATCTCAGATGCTTTGGGGGCATAGGTGCGCACGCTGGAACTCCGCATGGGGTCGACTGCGAGACAGACTCCAAGAGGCTACCGGGCAGCAGCCACCACGCTGCAGGGCACCAGCAGTCGCAGTACCGCTACAGGTGCTGTTTCGAAGTGTCAGCCGATCGCTGCCACCGGCACCGTGTCGCGCCCGGCCCGCAACAGGGTTCCCGGTCGCGCATCGGTGAACTCGCCGCCGCTGACGGCGACCTGGCCGTTGATCAGCACCGTGTCGATGCCGTCGGCCTCGCCGTAGAGCCGCCATGCGCCGCCGGGCAGGTCCTCGCGCACCTCGATCGGCTTCGGCGCCACCCCGTCAGGGTCGAAGACCACGACATCGGCATGGCAGCCCTCCGCCAAACGACCGCGGTCCGCGAGGCCGTACAGGCGGGCGGGAACGTCGGTGAGCTTGTGTACGGCATCTTCCAGCTCGAGCATCTGGCGGTCACGGGCTGCGGCCAGCAGGTAGGTCGAGTAGTTGAACGTGGCCAGGAAGTCGAGATGCGCACCCGCGTCCGATGCGCCGATCACGCAGCGGTCGTCGTTCCACAGCTCCTGGCGCAGTGCCCAGCTGTCGTCGTCGTCGCCAGCGGCACGCGGGTAGAGACCGGTCTTGAGATCATCGGCAACCACTAAATCGCACAGCGCCTCCCACGGGGTGATGCCCTGCTCGTCGGCAATCTCGCCGATCGTGCGACCTTCGAAGTGCGTGAGCTCGGGCTTGGTGACCTCGCCAACCGTGAGACGCTCCCAGCGGGCCACGCCCCGGAATGCGCTCGGCAGCTGGGCGAGATCGTTCAGCTCGGCACGGCGCTGCGGGTCGGCCAGCAGCTGCATCTTCTCTGCCGGCGGCAGCGCCATGGGCTCGGCCCAGCCGTGCAGCGTGTCGAGCAGGAATCCGCTCTCGAAGCACAGGCGGCTGACCGCTGGCATCGGGGCGGTCAGCGCCACCACACGCCCGCCCTGGCGAGCGGCGAAGTTGCTGGCTTCGAGCTTCTGGGCGATGACATCTCGATGCCGGCCGTTGGCGAAGATCACGTTCCAGTTGAGCGGCCGGTCCGCCGCCACTGACATGTCGGCAAGCAGCTGGTACACGTCGGTGTCGAAGCGCTCGATGGTCGGGATGAACTCGAGAGCCACCGCCGGACTCGACCGCAGCACCGAGCACAGCTCGATGAGCTCAGTGGTGGAGGCGTGGCGCGAAGGCACCGCCTCGCCGGCGGCGTCGTTGTGCGTCTTGGCCCACGACGAGCTGAAGCCCAGCCCGCCCGAGGCGATGCTCTCGGCCAGCAGCTGCTTCATGGCCTCGAGCTCGTCGGGCGTGGCCTCGTGGCCCACCGAGCGCTCCCCCATCACGATCCGCCGCAGCGCGCAGTGTCCCACCAGGAACCCCGCGTTGGGCATCAGCGTGCCGTCGATCGAGTCGAGATACTCGCCGAAGCTTCTCCAGTCCCACGGGACGCCCTCTTGCAGCGATTCGAGCGGCATGCCCTCCACCCGGGCCAGCATCCGCATCAGGTAGTCGCCGTGGTCGGGCTCGAGCGGGGCGATCGTGAAGCCGCAGTTGCCGCCGATGACCGTGGTGACACCATGCAGAGGTGACGGGGACAGGGTGGTGTCCCAGAAGACCTGCGCGTCGAAGTGGGTGTGGATGTCGACGAAGCCGGGTGCGACCACCCTGCCGGACGCATCGATCGTGCGCTCGGCAGGCCCCGCCGCCGCAGTGGCTTCGTTGCCGACGGCCACGATGCGGCCGTCGCGGATGCCGATGTCGCCCTCGGTGCGCGGCGCACCGGTGCCGTCGATGATCGTGCCGCCCGCAATCCTGATATCGAGCATCTGCAGTGTCCCCCTGTGAGTCAGCGGTGCAGCTCTGCCGGCATGTGACCGTGCCCGCACCGCTCCCAGCGAAGTTACCGTGCCAGCGGTGAACGAACATGAGGCTGCTGAGAGTTCCGTGCAGCGGACGGTGCGGCTGGATCTGGCCTACCGGGGCACCGGCTTTCGCGGCTTCGCAGCCAATGAGGGCGTTCGCACGGTGGCCGGCGAGGTGAGCGCTGCGCTCGAACGCCTCTTTGGCGAAGCGCCCGTGCTGACGGTGGCTGGCCGCACTGACGCGGGCGTGCATGCCACGGCACAGGTGGTGTCGTTTCGCATCGGCGGCGAGGGGCTCCGTCGGATCACCGGAAGCCGAAACGACGACAACCAGCCGGAAGGCCAGTCGGACAACGTCGGCGAACGTGGCCGGCTCGAGAGGCTGGCGTCCTCGTTGAACCGCCTGCTGAACCCGGAGATCGCCGTGACAGCGGCGTCACTCGCTGAGGACAGTTTCGACGCACGTCACTCGGCCACCGCCCGGGCGTATGAATACCGCGTCCGCAACGCTGCCCATCCCGATCCCCGCTGTGCCGACCTCGAATGGCACGTTGCGGCTCCGCTCGACATCGGTCAGATGAATGCCGCCGCTGGTCACTTCGTGGGCGAGCACGACTTCACTTCGTTCTGCCGCCGGCCGAAGGATCGTCCCGACGCCTCGCTGGTGCGCACCGTGTCGAGGGCGCGTTGGTCGGCCGAGGGCGCCCAGTTGCTCTTCGAGATCGAGGCCAACGCCTTCTGTCACCAGATGGTGCGGGCCATCGTCGGCCAATGCGTGGCGGTGGGGCGCGGCGACCGGGCAGCCCGCGATGTGCTCGGTGTATTGGCTGCACGCAGCCGGGACGCGGCAGCGGCCATCGCGCCGCCGCACGGGCTGACGCTCGTCGCCGTCCGCTACGCAGACAGGTAATCGACAATCGGCACGGCGGCGACAGCCGTCTGGGCTGCTACTGCTCGGAGCGGAACACCTCGATGCGGTTGTCGAGGTTGAACCATAGCGCGATGTGCTCTTGCACCTCGGCCGCCGTGATCTGCTCGAGGACTGCCCGCCGCTGTTCGGGCGTGCCGACATTGCCGTCATCGGCGTGGTGGCGCCGCAGGAGCGGGTTGATGATCGCAGAGTTCGACTCGAGCACGTAGTTGTCCCGCGTCACCGAGATGGCCTGCTGGAGGTCACGGTCGGCGGGACCGTTGGCAATCAGCTCCGCCACCGTGTCGATGATCGCGGCGTGGCTCGCGTCGAGTCCGTCTGACGGCCCGGTGGCGCTGATGCGTGCTGTCCATCGGCCTGTGGCGTCGTCGGGTGAGATCGACGAGCCGACCGAGTAGGTGTCGCCTAGTTCCTCGCGCACCCGACCGACCAGCAGGTCATCGATGACCGCCGATGCCACGTCAGCGAGGACGAGGCTCCTGGTGGTGAGCGCCGTGGAGGCGCCGAACACCATGTCGAGACCCGCCGAGCCCGAGTCGGCCTCGACCGGGATCGTGACGCGCTGGACGCCCGACGGGAAGCCGGGGTTGTGGTCGGTGAACGTGTCATCGGGGCCGGCGGGCAGCGTGCCGATGTAGCGCGCCGCCAAGTCCGCCACGGTGGCCCGGTCGATGTCGCCGACAACGGCCACCAGCAGATCGTCCACATCGCTCAGCCGGGCCTGGTAGAGGCCGAGCAACGAGTCTGCGGTGGTGGCGTCGATCTGCTCTTGGGTGGCGATGAACTGGTACCAGGGGCTGCCTTGGTACTGCGCTTCCAGCAGTGCCAGCTCGGAGATCCACTGCGGGAAGGTCTCGGCGTTCGCCAGACGGGTCTGCATCACTTGGATCTGCTCGTTGACCGCCACCTCGGTGATGCGCGGCTCGGTGACGTGCAGATGCAGCAGCGCGAAGAGCGCTTCGAGGTCGTCCGCCCCGGCAGCGCCGGAGAACCCTTCGGAATGCTCGGCGATGAACGGGCTCACCCGCGCCGTGGTCGTGGCCAGGTACTCGTCGAGCTGGGTGGCTGTCGCGTCGCCGACGCCGCTGGAAGTGACCGCGCCGACAGCGTGCCGCACCAAGGCCGAGTCGCCCACCGACAGCGACGACCAGCCGCCCAAGCCCTCGGCGACAACATTTACTTCGCCGGCGGCGATGTCCGAAGGCACGAAAGCGACACGCGCACCGTTGGGGAACTCCCACTCGTAGGCATCGGCGAACAGGGCCAACGCCGACTCTTGTGACGGGGCGACGGGATCGGGCCGCGCCATCAGCGTCTCGACCGCCTCCTCTGCGGGGGGCGGGGCCAACGGCACAGCCGCTTCGACGGCTGCGAGGAGCTCTTCTGCGGTCGGGACCGCTGACGGGTCGGGACCGATGGACACGACGAGCGGCGGCGCGGCGTCGAGCACCCAGCGCAGGTGTGCGGTGGCTTCTTCGATCGTGTAGCTGTCGAGCAGCGCGCTCAGCCGAGCCACCCGCTCGGGCGTCGACGAGATATCGGCACCGCTCAGGAAGTGCTCCGCGTAAGCGAACGAGTACTCCCGGTCCTGACGGGTTTCCTCGCTCTCCAGCGCAAACTCAAGCGTCGTCCGGAACGCGCTCACGGCCTGCTCGAGCTCGGCTTGAGTGAAGCCGAAGTGCGCCGCACCCTCGACGACGGAGATGTAGTCGGTAGTGGCTTGGCTGAGGTCTGGGCCCTGATAGTTGGTGCCGTAGAGGCGCAGTCCGCGGGCGGCAGCGAACGAACTGAAGTGCGGCTCGGTGGCCTGAGCCATCAGGCCCGCTCGATGAGCGGCATCGAGACGGATGTCGAGCATACGGGCAATGAGGTCTTCCAGCAGCAATAAGCGCTCGCCGCCGACCGTGCCCTGTGGCCAGGCGGGCAGCTGCCAGTCCAGCGAGATGTAGACGGGGCCGTGGTCGGGGTGCGTGACCACATCGGTCACCGGCTCGTCGACGAAGTCCGCGATGAAGGCGGAGCGGTCGGGCTGCGGCGGCGCCGAAGGCGTGCGCGCGGCCAAGTCATCGAAGTAGAACTCCACCAGCGATTCCAGCTCGGTGGCGGGCCGGTCTCCCACCACCACCACGGCCATGTTGCCTGGCCGGTACCAGGTGTCGTAGAAGTCCCGCAGGGTCTCTGCGGTCATCGAAGAGTTGGACTGCTCGCTGCCGCCGATGAGCATGCCCTCATAGACCGTGCCCGAGTAGTAGATCGCGTCGAGGAAGTTGCCGATGCGGCCCGACGCCGACTCGTCACGGAGGCGGTATTCGTCAAGGATGATGCCTCGCTCGGCATCGACATCGTCGGGCAGGAGCGTGGCCGCTGACGCCCACTCCGACAGCACCGTGAATCCCAAGCCCAGCGCCCCCGGGTGGTCGAGCTTGAAGTCGAGGATGTAGACGGTCTCGTCGGGGCTGGTGTAGGCGTTCAGATCGGGCCCGAAGTCGGTGCCGAAGTCGCGCAGCACCTGGGTGAGCTCGTTCTTGGAGTAGAGCTCGGTTCCGTTGAACATCATGTGTTCCAAGAAATGAGCCGCACCCTCGGCGCCGTCGGGATCGAGCACACCGCCTGCGTTGACCACTAAATGCATCATCACTGCACTGCCGGGTGAGTCATTCGAGCGCACGTAGTAGGTCAGCCCATTGGGAAGCTCGCCGATCAGGACATCGGGATCAACTGGCAGCGGGGTGGCATCGGGGTCGGTCGGGTCGTAATCATTGAACGCGCCGAGATCAACGGGGTCACCGATGGACTCGGCAACGGCCTCGTCTGCAGGCGCTGGCCCGGCGTCCGGTTCCGTCTCTGCCACCGGCTCGGGCTCGTCCGCAGGGTCGGAGTCGTCGACAGCCTCAACGGGTTCCGCGTCGTCGTGGACTTCGGCCGCCTCCTCTTCGGACTCGTCGGGCTCGGCGATCGCGTCGTTGTCGTCGGGAGCGCAAGCTGCTGCCACCAGAGCGGCTGCAAAGAGCAGTGCGAGAAGTCGGCGCCATGGGGCTGGATTCATCGAAGGACTCACCTTTCGACCGGCGGATGCGACACAGCACGGTACCCGTGAATCACCGGCCAGAGACCCCAGGCGAAAGATGAATGCACACCCAGACTCAGAGTGCTCGAAGTCGCTCCAAGAGCCGTTCCGGCGACCCAGCACACGCCTCAATTTCGGTTGTCGTCATGGCCTCGCGCCAGCCTTCGCCTGTGTCGACCAGAACGGCAGGCAACGCCGACGCGGCGACGAGCTGAGCGGCCGTGGCCTTGTCGCGATGAACCAGATCGAGTTCGACTGGCGAGGATGAGCAGGCCTGCTTCCATGAGCGTGAGCCGAACGGGTTCCAACCATGAGTGATGTCACACAGGGCGCAGCTGGCGCGCCCTGTCAGCTTGGCGAGGGCGTATCTGAGTTCGCCAGTCAACGTTCCGTCTGCGTCGTAGATGCCCACCATCCGCACTTGCCGCACCATATCGCCGGGCGAGAACGCCCCGGCCGCGGGCTGCACGCCTGGGCGACGCTGAAGTTCCGGCTTGGGCTGGCATAATCGCCCGGGCGTTCGACCGCGTGGTGCTCAGATGACGATTCACCTTCCCGACCTTCCGTACGCTCCTGACGGTCTGGCGCCGCACATCAGCGAGCGGACCATCAGCTTCCACTACGGCAAGCACCACGCCGGCTATGTCAACACGGTGAACGACAGGATTGCAGGCACACCAGACGAGGGCCGTTCACTGGAGGACCTCGTTCGCTCACTGCCAGCAGGCGGCTTGTTCAACGCTGCGGCTCAAACCTGGAACCACAACTTCTACTGGCAATCGATGTCGCCTGGCGGCGGCGGTGAGCCCGACAGCGATCTCTCAGCAGCACTGGCCGCGAGCTTCGGCAGCGTGGACGCGTTCCGGGCCGAGTTCGCAGCCGGAGCGGTCGGCAACTTCGCCTCGGGCTGGGGCTGGCTGGTCTTCGACACCCCCGACGGCGACGGCGCGAGCTCGCTGCGGATCGTCCAGACCGACGATGCCAGCACGCCGATCGCCAGCGCAGCCGCGACCGGGTCCCAGCTGGTACCGCTGCTGGTGATCGACGTGTGGGAGCACGCCTATTACCTCGACTATCAGAACGCACGGGCGGCGTACGTGGACGCGTTCGTCGAGCACCTGATCAACTGGGAATTCGCCTCGGCCAACTACGCCGCAGCCCTTCGCGCCCATGCGTAGGTCGAGACCCGCCCATTGCCGACTTCAGGCGGGCAGCCGGTGACCCTCATTCCCTCGGCCATCAGGCTGGTGATCGGCTGCGTTCTGGGCTGCATTTCTGACGCGAGCGAAGAACTCCTCGGCCTCTTTGCGCACAGCCTCAGCAGGTGACCCGAGGCTCAGGAACGCGTACAGCGACGCTTCTCTCGCAGTGACCGCGTCAGCAGTCTCGGTGTCGACGCTGTTCAGCAACCGCGACAGTTCAGCCACAGCACCGTCTCGGTCTGCCTGGTCGGCCTGCATCAACGAATCGAAGCCCAGCTCAGCAATCCTGAATCGCTGCTCAATATCAGACTCGGCAAGCTCCGGCTGTGTCATGGGGATCAGAACGCAGTCGGGTCCGCCAGACGGCAATGGATGACCGGATGCAAAGATGCGGTCCCACATCTCCTGAGCTGCCACCGTCACGCCAATGACCCCGTGCTCTCGGGCGTGATCTCTTGGATCGAGTCCATCATCACGGACCAGCCGTCGATGCTGTAGCTGTACCCGAGGAGTTCGTCGTCGAAGCTGGTCATGGGCAGCACGACGAGCCGCCCTTCGATCTGCCGTGATTCGTCGTCTCCGTCGGACGAGGGGTAGGTCATGGCGCGAACCTGCCTGCCGCCCCAGCCCTTCTTGTCGGCATCGATCAACTCGCTGTCCAACTCGTCACTCGCTGGTGGACTCATGTCTCTCCGTCTCTCAGGATGTGAGACGCACAGTACGCAGGGGGTGTCACAAGCTCACCGGCCCGGCGAGTGTCAGCGGCGCGAAGTCTCCCGACGGCATCGCAATCGACCTACGGATACGTCGACGCCTCGCCGCATCGGCTACGTCGTCGGCGCGACGTGCTGGGGGACGTGCTCAGTCGGGGCGAGGCGGTGGCGTGAGGTCGATGCGAACCTTGGCGAGCTCGCTCGCGAGCCACGAGTCGATCTCGTCATCGAGTGCGCCTGCGCGACTCAGGTACTCCAGCAACTCCTCTTGCCGGGGCTGGCCGATGGCCAATCGGTAGGCCCCCAGCATTCGCCGGAGCCGGGCAAGCTGGGTCTCCTCGCAGCTCAGAGGCAGCATCGGCACCCATCGCTCGATTCGCGCCACAGCAGCAGGCGGGGCCTCGTCGGACGCGACACTTGCTTCGCGGCCCATGGTCTGGACCGTCTCGACAGCATCTCGCTTCGCCGGATCGGTGTCCGCGCCGACAACTCTGTCATCGTCCGCCCGGCCGGGGTACACCCAGCAGGGCACCATCTCGTCCCGTCCGCTCGATCCCAACTGGAACAGGCGCTCCCAGACGTCTTCGCCGACCGCAGTGTCGGCGATCGCCGTCGTGCCCAACGCGCTGGCCAGATTGCGGCGCACAGCGTGGTTCTTGTAGCGATGCACGCGGCCTTCGCGCTGCTCCAGATCCACAGGATTGGACGGCAGGTTCCAGTGCACGACTGCGTGGCACCACAGATGGAAGTCGAGGCCCTCTTGGCCAACCGAAGTTGACGTCAGCACGAAAGGCCAGAACGGAGAATTGAATGCCGCCGAGACGTGCTCGTCCCGCTGCGCGCCGCTGTCGTCGGTCTGTTGCGTACCGTAGGCGACGGCAAATCGGTGCCTCATGGTGTGCGAGGCCTTCTTGGCACGCCCACGTCGGGCCTTGCCGTCGTCGCTGGTCACGATCCGGCCGTCCGATCGCTTGGCCGGTGTGTCGATGGTGATCGTCGAGGTCTGGATGCGCAGGGCCGCAGCGATCTTCGCGGATACGTCGCACACGGCGCGATGGACGCAGTGCTCGCCGTCGTTGCCCGAGTCCTGACCGCGCTTGCGGCGTCTCCTCTCCGCTGCGCGAGGACAGCTCGCACACAGACGCCCTGCCCAGCCGCGTTCGGCACCCTCGGGATCGCTGTGCGCAGCATCAATGCAGCCGCCTTCGTCGGGCTGAGCACCAACCCGCTTTTCGCTTTCTGTCCTTGGCGCCCGCAGAGGCGCCAGGTGCCCGAGCCAGTCACGAAGCACATGAGTGTGCTCATCGAGCAGCGCTCCAAGATGACCGCCGACGCAGTGCGCGACCGCCTTGCGCCAGTACGGCCATGCGGGTGAGTCCGACTCGGACCCGCCCGCTTCGGCAGACCGGTTCACCAAGGCCGCTGCCTCTGGACTGTTGAACAAGGACCGGAACGCGGCACCGATGTGCGCAGCCGCAGCCAGCATGGCAGGAGCAGCCAGCGGGGTGCTCGCGGCCGCCGAAGTGTCCGAGGCACCTCCCAGCACCGCAGCAAGCGAGCGCAGCGCGCATATCGCGGGGCCGCCGATGGCAAAGTCGGTGAGGACTGCCACCAGATCTTCGGGAAGTTCACCGAGTCGATCAGCCTCGCTCATTGGCACAGCGAACCACTCGGTCATCTCATCCTGGTCGGCGCCCGCGTCCCGCAGCGCGCTCTCCAGACGATGCTTCAGCCCCGACCGACGTCCGTCGGATCGGGTGCTCGGACCCGCGTTGTCGGCGGTTGTGTCCGTTCTTGCCTCACCTCCTGCCTCGCCATGGTGTTGACGCCGATGCAGTTCAGCGATCAGCAGCTTCCAGGCCCGATTGACGTGATCGGCAACCGCGTCGTGCTCGCCCGTGCTGCGCGCGTTGCGGCGCGAGCCGGCCTCCTCGTCGGAGACGACCGACTCGACGAGGTCATCAGCAGACCACCAAGACCATGGACCGAAGCGGTCCGGGGATCTGGCCACGTCGAGCAGCAGCGGCGCCAGCCAGTACCACTGCATGTCGCCACGACGTGCCGGTGTCAGGCTGCCGTCCCCTGCAGGAGCGCCCATTGCGTGCGCCAGCGAGCGGTCCAGCGCGGCTTGCTCTTCGGCGGCGAGCAGCGGTCGAAGCTCCCCGGCGATCCGTTCCGCCACCTGTGCTCGCAGATCAGCCAAGGGTCTCGCCGGGCCGGTGAAGCGTCCACCGGTGCCGATGCGGGGATCGCCCAATTCGGCGAGCGCAGGCGACGGGAGCATGAACTGCAGCGAGCTCATGGCTGCCGCACGGGTTTCCCGCGTGTGTTCCTCGGCATCCGCGCCCCGAGAACTCTCGATGCTCCGGCGAGTCAGTGTCAGATTTCCGCCGCCGTGCCGAGCTCGCTCGGAGGTGTACTTCACCGCGCCGTCACGAACCGTCCGGTCGGCACTGACATCGCCCGCGGTTGAGCCTCGCACTTCGCCGATCGTCCGACGCTCAGCCTCGTAGCTCACAAGGCTGGACACCGCCCGCGGCACGACACGCCATGCCGAGAAGACGAGCCGCTTGGTCAGCCCTGTCAAGCCAGCGCTTGCCTCCTCGCCGGCACCTGTCCCGGCGTCGGTCGAGTGGAGAGCGGAGTCGTAGGAGGTGCCGGCCCGGTAGTACGGGAGCGACGGCGGTATCCACAGCACCTCGAACGCGTCGCGGCGGTCAAGGTCTTCGATCAGCCAGCGCAACCGCGGATTGCAAGGATCGATCGCCTCGTAGCCCTCGACATCGCCCCAGTCGAGCATGGCCGCGCCGCCTGCGTCGAAACCGGCCAAGTCGCCGCACTCGGCCTGTTCTCGAAATGCCCGCTTGATGGCATAGTCGTCGCGACCCATGAAGTTGAGCGTGTAGGGACTCGATTTCCAGAACTCCATCGGATCGGTGATCCGATGCACAGCCTGACCCTTGACCGCTGGTCCAGCGGTGAGGCGCAATTGATCAGCTATCGAGCCGAGTTGCACGTAGGCCCGAATGTCGTCGGGCAGCAACTCGCTCTCGGCCTCGCGCTCAGCGAGCATCCCAGAGCGGTCCGGTGTCGCCGCGAGGCGCTCGGTACGCGACATGACCTGGCTCAGGCGATTCGACAGCTCCTCGCACTGCTGATGTGCTGCTGCAAGCGCAGTCTTCAGCAGACTGTCAGTGCCCTCGCGGACCGCGGTGTCGTTGCCGCGGGCATCGTCGAGGGCCTCCCCAGCGGCACCCAGGGTCGTGCCGCCGCTGCCGTCACCGCGGCTCAAGTCGAGCTGTCGGCGGGCCGCGTCGCCGACGCTGCGCAGCGATCTGCGCAGGTCGCCCAGCAGGTGCTTGACCTCCTCCGTCCTGTTCTCGTCGTCGAATAGAAACCTGCAGGTGTCGACGAAGTCTTCGTAGTGATCGTCGGACTCGTCGGCCGTCGAATACGACTTGTAGGGCGTAGCCGACAACAGCAGGCAGCGCACTTGCCGGTACTTGTCGTCCTTGTCGGGATCACTGTCGTCGCGGTGAGAAAAGAACGCCTGCGCATGCTCCGTTACCTCGGACTGATGCTCTTCGTCCGGATCCAGCAAGTCCTTGAAGCGTTGAAACTCGTCGAGGATCACCAAGTCGGGATTCAGCAACGAGATACCGGCTCGCGCCATGGCGTGGCGGACGTCTCGGATGAACTTCAGGCGGGACTCGTTGGCCTCGGATGTCAGCTTGCCGTCGCTGCGCTTCGGCGACTGCTCGACGAGTCGATTGAACGCCACCTTGAGCGACGGCTGTCCCTCTCGCTTGCGGCGCGCGTTGGTCCTGCGAACTTCTGTCGCGAAGCCCTTCCTGGCACGGCTCGACGCTCGCGCGTTGAGCTTGTCGAGGAGATCCTTGGCCTGCCTGTGGAGCTGCTTCTGGCGCTCGGCGCCCTTGACCGGGTGCCAGAAGATGCGACGAGCAGCGGCTGTGGCGAGCGGCGCGGAATTCCAGAGTGCAGACAGCAGTGCAGCGGCCAGCACTCTCTCCTCGATACGCCCGCTGCGGTTGCCCATCTTGAATGAGGTTGCCGGCGTCAGAGCGACAAGGTTGACCTTGGCATCGGCACCTGAGCCTGGCTGGTAGTCAGGGTGCAGCAGCATCGACAGCCTGTCCACGCGCTGGGTGCTCGAAATGCTCGAGGGCACGAGCTTGCGGATGTTCTGACGCGCTATCGCCGCGTTGGAGCAGATGTAGACGATGTCGTGACGCTTGTCGCCGATGCTGCCGAGCTTGTCGAGCACCTGCGCGACGACGCCTTTGGCGACGAAGGTCTTGCCCAAGCCCACCTCGTCGGCCACGAGGAACCTTGTGGTGCAGTCGTCGTCTTCGAACATGCGACGGAACGCGTACTCGGCGGTGCGACGCTGGAAGTCGCGCAGCTTGTCAAGTTCGACCTCGACATCGACGATGCCGGCACTGCTCATGGGTGACTGTCCTGTGCCTCCATCGCCGTTCGCCACACGGCCATGAATCGCTGGAACAGGCCATCGGGAGAAGGCTCCTGCGATCCTTGCCCGGCGAATGAATCCACCAACGGACGCAGCTCGCGCAGACGCTCGGGATCGATGCGCAGGGTTCGCAGCATGGCTTCGAGGACTGGCGCGGTCGCAGCCGCCGCCCGACGTGTCTCGCGGGCGGAGTCGTGGGATTCGATGGACGTTGCGGGGTTAGCCGGGACCTCGAATTGTCCTTCTGTGATCGGCTGCTGACCGGAGCGCAGCATCTCCGCGAGATACTCCATGAGTCGGCCATTGGTGCCGATCAGGCTGCGCATGATCGCCGTGTCGCGTGCAGCCTCAAAGTCGGCGGGCGCCGCCACGATCTCGACCGGCAGCAGTGTCGCCTTGCTCGTGCCGTCTGGCGCGGTGACTTCGACGCGAAACCACCGGCTCACATCAGCCAGCCCGACCTCGAACGTGAGGTCCAGCGGAGTGCCGATCTGCAGCGTTCGCGGCGGTACCGGGCTCAGCGGTCGCCCGGTGATCGACCAGTCGGCGACTTGGCCGGATTCGTCGCACCTCGCGCCGCCGCTCACGGGGCCACCACCTGCCCCATGCCCGTCGCTGAGCGACACCGGGTCGGCACTGCGAATGCGCAGCGTCACCCGGTCCCCCGACTGGCTCACCTCGGCGGTGAGTGCCAGCTTCGTCGCCAGGTGACGGCATTCGGCGTCGGTGTCGAAGCCTGAGCCCGGGTTGGGCTGTGGGTCACCTGGCGGCTCGTAGGGTGTGAACAGGTCGCGCAGTGCGACCTCGCCAGTACGGTCAGCGTGCGGCGAGCCGACCAGCGCGTCGATGCCGACCTTGCCGGTCGGCCCGTCGAGTTGCAGCAGCAGTTCGACGTTGCGGCTGAATGCCGAGTTGGTGGCATTGGCGGAGCCGAGAAACAGCGACGAGCGCAGGCCCTGACGGCCCTGGCGCTGCCGGTCGAACAGGTACAGCTTGGCGTGCAGGTCGCGCAGCGACGGCGATGAGGTTTCCTGCGTGGCTGGGGCAGTCGGATCGTCGGAGGAGTCGTCATCGGGGCCAGCGCGCGAACCGTCGTCATCGGCGCCTTCGCCCGCATCGTCGGACTCATCGCCCCCGGTCCCGTCGAACACCCACGTCTTGTCAAGGTGGCCGTCGGCGCGCAGGCATTCGATGGCCAAGTCCCGGAGTTCCTGCTCGCGGGCGACCAGTTCGGCGGCGCTGCCTGGCAACACGTTGTCGAAGAAGCCCCTGCGTACGAACGGCGATATCACCAGCGCACGGCTGGCGTCGTCGGGAAATGGCCGAAAGAACGCCCGGTCGCTGCCGCGGAGTTCGTCGGCGGCGAGTCCCAACGCGTGCATCTCGCCCCGATCGAAGCCATCCGGACAAGCGAATTTCGCGTCCCGCAGGTCTCGACAGAGGGACGCGACACGCTCGCGGTGCGCTTCGGCGCGCTCGGGCGGTATGGCCCGGCTGCCCGATTCGGCTTGCGCCAGGAGACTCTCGAAGATGTCCGCCAAGGGATCCAGCCAGATCGAACTGGGGTCAGAAGCACGTTCCTGGGCCGCATCGTCGAGGGAGGCATCGAACCGGACGACAGTGTCCCAGCTGCGATCCCAAGTCAGATTTCGGCTGCTGATCAAGACCCGCAGGCACCGACTATCGGCCACGGCAGCCGGATTGCCGCTCGACCGGTACCGCAGCACCCAGGCCTTGGCGTGTACCACCCCACCTCTCGGGGCGCTGACGCCGATCACACAGTCTTCGAGGAAGCTGAGCACGGGATGGGAGGCGACAGGAGCGGCTACGTGACCAACTTGGGCGAAGACGGTCAGCTTGTCGGCGCAGCGTCTCAGCGACGCCGTCAGACCCACCGGCGTCTGTACAGCCGCGCCGGGTGATGCCATTGCCGCGTCCACTGCGGCAACGCCTGCATCGGCAGCGCCGCCGCGGCTCAGGGCCAATGGCGCCGCCAGCAGCGCCCGCAGATCAAGGCTGTAGGTGACCGCCATGGCTGCCTCGAACTCGAAGCCTTCCGGCGGAGTCAGCGCATCGGACAGCAGCATCCGTTGGTCGGGCAGCAATGTCATCGGTCGCGCCCGTCGTCGATGGCCAGACACGAACCGGGCTGTCCCGCATTGGCAAGATCGGCCAGATAGCTGGTTACCTGATTCCAGCGAAAATCGAAGGCACCGCCAGTGAACGGCATGCCGCGGTCGATCCATGCCTTCAGCGGCCCCGATGCGTGAGCGGCTTGGCCCAATCGAACCCGGCCACCCTTCAGCTTGCGCTCGCGCTGCTTGATGTGCCAGCGGGTCGTCTCGTTGTCGAATGCCTCCGGCGATGTCGAGACCTGTCGGGCCATCTCGTGTACGAACTGCTGCAGATGGCGACTGGCCGGCCGCCCTCGCAGATGCTCCAGGTACGCCCAGAAGCCTTCGGCGGGGTCAGGATCGGCGAGGCTGCGATGCCATTCGGTCAGCCGCTTCGCAGTCTTCGACTCGCTGACCAGTCCAGCCCGCTCATTCAGCAATGCCATCCAGTCTTCGCGTTTCGATTCCGCCTCGTCGGCGGTGCCCCGCGCGCCGTTGTCACCTTTGGCGTGGGACTGCGAGGCGTGCTCGGCCAGCATGATGTTGTAGAGGATCCGCGGACCCTCGGTGACCGCGGACCCTCGGTGACCTCGGACACACATCGAGCGTGGCGCAGCGCGATGCGGTTGCGATCATTGAGCGTGTGCATAGGCAAGTCCTCAGGCATGGCCCACGGCGTCGTCCACGCCTGAACCTTCGCTGCCTCGCCGGAGCGACGGGCTTGGTCGGCGTAGTCGGCTGCATGCCGAAGCAGCGAATCTCGCGTCACCGCAGCCGATCGCAGCCGATCCACCAGCCACTCGGCCTCGGCAATCGACAGGTCCAAGCACTCCTTGTGCTCCAAGAGCCCGTCGGGTGGCGGCGGCAACTCGCACCACAGCCGCGGGCCTGTCTCGAGCCGGTTCCCGTCGTCATCAGTGTGAACCCAGAGTCTCGAGGCACTGCTGACGCTCGCGGCGGCCTGCCTGACCGATCCGTCGAACTTCCGAATCTCCCACGCCCCCAAGCCGCTCCAGTACAACGCGCTGGGCATCGTTCGCAAGGCGACGCGCGACCGCAATCCGATGACGCCTTGCCGCGAACCCAAGTGAGCCAGCCGGTCGATCAGCGTGACCTCGGCATCGCGCAGTCGACGCTGGAATGGCGTGCGGCTCGACTCGACGGCGACCCGCTCGAATATCCAAGGTATGAACAGGAAGTAGCGCAGGCGGGTCTGCGCCGTGGAGACGCCGGGAGCGATCTCGTCAGCGAGCGCGTCGCGGATGACGCCGAGACCGAGCGAGTCGAGCGTTCGGGGTTCCTCGAAGGTCGACAGCAGTCGCGTCACCTGCTCCTGCGCTGCCGTATCGCGGTCGAGCCAGGCAATCTCTGTCAACATGCTCACCGGTGCAGTCTCGTTCCGGCACCACCGGAGGCGGTCGGCGACATGCTCACGAGCGGCGAGCCTATGGCCGCCCTGCCCACTGTCTGTAAGCCTTGTCCCGCCTCGCCACCGTGACCACCAGCACACGCAGGGCGTCGTCTTGAATGTCGCAGATCACCCGGAAATCGGCCACGCGGTACCGCCACAGCCTGCCCAAGGGCCCGCTGAGCATGCGACCGGTGCGTCGCGGATCTCCTGACCCGACGCGTTCGTCCATGTAGTCCATGATCCGACGCGCCGACGGCTTGTCGAGCTTGCGCATCTGACGCATGGCCGTGTCGGTGTAGTCAATCCGCCAAGCCAAGTTCCTTCCTCACGTCGTCGGCAGCATGGGTTTTCTCTTGACCCTTGCGAAGCCGTTCAAGCACGTCTGCCGCCAAGTAGTAGTCCTCGATGTCCTCAAGACCGCGATCGATGATCTCCCGCAGGTAGAACGCCTTGGTGCGTCCAGTCTGCGAGGCCAAGAAACTCAGTCGTTCTTCCACATCAGGTTCAAGTCGAATCGATGTCGGCATGTCGATCACTCCCCACGACGGCGGCAGGTGACTACTTGTATTCACCATATCCCGCCAATGTCACCGGGCGGCGGTGGTGAGCCCCGCGACGACCTGGCAGCGGCACTGTCGGCGAGGTGTGCGCGGCACCTCAGATCGACTGCCGAGTCAGGAAGTCAAGCCTTCGCGGAAACGTGGGATGGGGCTGCTGCAGCTGACAGCCCACCTGAAAACTCACCTCTCGCCACCGAGCCAGTGGCCGTCGGCACAACCGCGGTCCGCTAGGTATGCTGGCATACATGAATCGGACCACCGTCAAGCTCCCATCCGAGCTCGACGCCCGCCTTCGCCACGAGGCCGCTCGGCGCAACATCACCATCTCAGATCTGACGCGCGAGGCCATCGAGCATCACCTCGGCCCGCGTCGGCGACTGGGTGCGACCGCGGCCGGTCGCAGCGGCCGCTCCGACATCTCTGAGCGCATCGAAGAGATCCTCGCCAGCGAGGTGCCGACATTGCACTGATCGTCGATGCGGGTCCGCTGTACGCCTACATCGACGCAGACGATCGGCATCACACGGCGTGCGCGGAGTTGCTGTCACTGCATCGGGGACCGCTCATCGTGCCGACCTTGGTCGTCACCGAGGTCGCCTATCTGGTTGGCGCCCGCTTGGGTTCTCAGGCCGAAGTTCGGTTCTTGGGCGATCTCGCTTCCGGCGATCTGATCGCGGAGCCCGTAGCAGCGAGCGACTGGCTGCGCATCGCCGAACTGGCCCACGCCTACCGAGACCTCCCGCTGGGCACGGTCGACGCGTCGGTCATCGCCACGGCCGAACGGCTTGGCGCAACCGAGGTGGCCACTCTCGACCGACGGCACTTCGGCGTCGTTCGCCCAAACCACTGCGAATGGCTCACGATCCTGCCCTGACCGGTACCGACCACTGATCTCTCTCGCGCCGAGTGCTATCGCTGACGTGGCCGCCGGGGCTCATGGACAACGGCTCGCGCGGTCTTGGCCCGAAGCAACGGTCGTTAGGCTGAGCCGCTCATGGTGATTGGCGGTGTCCGATGCCGGTAGAGGCCGATACTCGGACGCTCGCCGATCTGGAGCCAGAGGTTGAGCGACTCCTCGCGCGCCACCTTGGGCAGACCAAGGAATGGCACCCCCACGCGCTCGTGCCCTGGAGCCGGGGCGAAGACTTCGCGCCCGACTACGAATGGTCACCTGAGGAAGCCAACCTCACCCCTGAGGCTCGCAGCGCCCTGTTCGTGAATGTGCTCACCGAGGAGAACTTGCCGTACTACTTCCGGGACAGCGAGCGGCTGTTCGGCCGTGAGGGCGCATGGGGCGAATGGGTTCGCCGCTGGACGGCGGAAGAGGGACGGCACGGCCGGGTCATCTACGACTACCTGTCGGTCACCCGCGCTCTGGACCCCGTAGCACTGGAGCGGGCGCGCATGGCGCAGGTGCAGTGCGGGCAAGTGCCCCAGCCGCCGAGCCTGCTGGAAGGCCTTGCCTACGTGACGCTGCAGGAGTTGGCCACCCGCATCGCGCACTTCAACACCGGGCGCCACATCGACGACCCCGCCGGCAAGGCCATCATGCGGCGGGTCGCCTTTGATGAGAACCTGCATTTCCTGTTCTACCGAGACGTGATGAGTGCCGCGGTCGAGATGGACCCCTCCAGCGCGGTGGTGGCCATCGCCAACCAAGTCAAGAGCTTCGCCATGCCCGGAGTGGGCATCACCGATTTCGACACCCACTCGCGCATCATCGCCGAAGCCGGGATCTATGACCTGGCCATCCACCACGACCAGATCCTGCAGCCCGTCGTGCTGCGCGACTGGAATCTGCCGGGATTGACCGAGCTCTCGGGCATAGCCGAGGCGGCCCGCGATCGGCTCATGGCGCTCACAGCCGCGCGGACCGGCGAAGGACTAGTGGTCGCCCTTGGGGTCGAGCAAGGCGGTCAACCGGTCGATAGAGAAGTCCTCGCTGCGGGCAGCGTCGATGAGGACTCGCTCAGCGGCGGCGATCTTGGCGGCTGCCGCGGACACGTCGGCAGCGACGTCGACCGGCACCACGACCGCACCGTGACGGTCGGCGTGGATGAGCTCGCCGGGCTGCACCGACATGCCGTGCACGGTCACCGGTACCGCGAACTCGACTACGTGCACCCACGCGTGCGAGGGACCGATAGAGCCGGCCAGCGCGCCGAAGCCCGGCGCCCAGTCGTCCAGATCCCGGATGGACCCGTTGGTGATGACGCCGAGCGAACCCAGCCCGGAGTGGATGCTGCTGTTGACCTCGCCCCACCAAGCGCCGTAACCCGGCGACGCATCAATGTCCTCGATGACGGTGACGGCAGGGCGGGGGCCTTCGGCCATGTGGCGGTAGTAGCCGACCCGCATCGCGAGATCGGCGTCACCGCTTCGGCCCGACGGTGCCGCTGCTCGGATTGTGGCCGTGCGGGCGTAGCCGACCATGACGGTCTCGGGATCGGGGCAGACCAGCGGCGAAGTGGTGTAGCCGTAGGCCCGGCGGTGCGGCGCAACGATCTCGAGCGCGTTGCAGATCGTCGGGGTGTCGAGCGCACGCAGAGCGTCAAGCACCGCGGCATTCAGCGGATCGGCGGTCATGTCCGTGAGCGAGGAGGGAGTCAGACCAACTCGATGAGCGCCATGGGGGCGTTGTCGCCCCGGCGCGGTCCGAGCTTCAAGATGCGCGTGTAGCCACCCGGACGTCCCTCGTAGCGGGGGCCGATCTCGTCGATCAGCTTCTGGGCCATCTCCTGGTCGCCGTTGAGGCTGGCGATGATCTGGCGATGCCGTGCCAGACCGCCCTTGCGCGCCTTCGTGATGAGCTTCTCGGCGTACGGCCGCAGCGCCTTGGCCTTGGCCTCAGTGGTCTCGATGGCTTCCGCAGCGAACAACGACGCCGCCAGGTTGGCGAGCATGGAGCGCTGGTGACTGGCGCTGCCGCCGAGGCGTCGGCCCTTCGTGGGCGTGGGCATGATCAGCTGACCGCCGCTGGGGTGGCCTGCTCGACGTCGCCCTCGGCATCGCTCTCGGTCTCGCCCTCAGACTCAGCCCCCGATGACGGGCTCATGCCACGCAGCGCCAGACCCCGCTCGTCGAGCTTCTCGATGACCTCGTCGAGCGACTTCTGGCCGAAGTTCGGAACGGTCATGAGTTCGTCCACCGACTGGTCGAGCAGCTCGCCGATGGTGTTGAACTGCACACGCTTGAGGCAGTTGCGGGCGCGCTCGGACAGGCCCAAGTCTTCGATGGGACGTTCGAGATCGCTGGTCCGGCCGCCGCCGACCGCCACCTCGGCGATGTCAAGGCCCAAGGGCTCCGGCGACAGCTCGGCGATCATGAGCATCAGCCGGCACAGGGTGTCGCCCGCCGACGACAGCGCTTCGCGCGGCGTCATCGCGCCATCGGTCTCGATGTCGAGCACGAGCCGGTCGAAGTCAGTGGACTGCTCCACGCGCACCGGCTCGACTTCCACCGCCACACGCCGCACCGGGCTGAACAGCGCGTCCACGAGGATCACGCCGATCGTGCTGCCGGCACGCTCGCTCTCGGGCGCCGCATAGCCCCAGCCACGCTCGACAGTGAGGTCCATCGCCAGGCGAGCGCCCTCGCCGAGCGTCGCGATGTGCAGGTCGGGCGTCAGGCATTCGACATCGATGCCCCAGTCAACGTGCCCGGCCAGTACCGGACCCACGCCCCGCTCATCGAGGCGCACCGCCACGGGCTCGTCGATGTGGCACCTCAGCACCACGTCCTTGAGATTCAGGATGATGTCGGTGACGTCTTCGACGACGCCCTCGATGGTCGTGAACTCGTGCAGCGCGTCGTCGAAGCGCACCTGGGTGATCGCTGCGCCGGGAATCGACGACAGCAGCGTGCGGCGCAGCGAGTTGCCCAGCGTGTGCCCGAAACCGGGCTCCAGCGGGCCGATAGCGAAGCGCTGGCGGTTGCCCTCGGGCTCGCCGAGGATGTCGATCGTCGGTCGGTGCATGACCAAGGTGTCGGAGATGGACACGTTCACCCCTTCGTGGGCGGCAGATGTTGACAGGACTATTTGCTGTAGAGCTCGACGATGAGCTGCTCGCGAACCGGGATCTCGATCTGGGATCGGATCGGCAGTTCGCGCACGGTGACCCGCTGGCCTCCGTCGCTCGCCTCCAGCCACGGGGGCGGAGTGCGGTCCAGCACATCGAGATTCCAGCGGATGGTGACGATCTCACGGGCCTTCGTCCGCAACTCGACTACGTCATCCTTGCGGGCCCGAAAGCTGGGAATGTTCACCCGGCGTCCGTTGACGTCGATGTGGCCGTGGCTCACGAATTGGCGAGCCTGCGGGCGAGTCGCCGCCCAGCCGGCCCGGTAGACGATGTTGTCCAACCGCAGCTCGAGCAGCCGCAGCAGGTTCTCGCCGGTGACCCCGCGCTGGCGGGCAGCCTCTTCGTAGGCGTTGCGGAACTGCCGCTCGGTCATCCCGTAGGTGAAGCGGCACTTCTGCTTCTCCTGCAGCTGCAGCAAGAACTCCGAATTCTGGCTGCGTCGCCGGCCGCGGCCGTGCTCGCCGGGCGGGTAGGGACGCCGGTCGAGCGCCTTCGTCTCGCCCTCGGTGCCCCAGATATTGGTATTGAGCCGCCGCGAGACGCGCGCCTTGGGACCGGTGTAGCGCGACATCTCAGACCCTCCGTCGCTTCGGGGGGCGACAGCCGTTGTGCGGCACCGGCGTCATGTCGCGGATGCCCTTGATCTCGATGCCGGAATTCTGGATGGAGCGGATCGCGGTCTCGCGGCCCGAGCCGGGACCCTTCACATGCACATGCACCCGGCGCACGCCATGCTCCATGGCGCGCTCGGAGGCCTGCTCGGCGGCCTGCTGCGCGGCGAACGGCGTCGACTTGCGGGAGCCCTTGAAGCCGGCGTTGCCGGCCGATGCCCACGACACCACATTGCCTTGCAGGTCGGTGAACGTGATGATCGTGTTGTTGAACGAGCTCTTGATGTGCGCCACGCCGTCGCCGACGTTCTTGCGCTCCCTGCGCCTCCCGCGGCGAGGCTGCTGCTGGTTCACTTGCGCCCGCCTCTCGTGCGTCCGGTCACTTGCGTACCTTCTTCTTGCCCGCGACGGTCTTGCGCGGACCCTTGCGGGTGCGTGCGTTCGTATGCGTGCGCTGGCCCCGTACCGGAAGCCCGCGGCGGTGACGGACGCCCTGGTAGCAGCCGATCTCGATCTTGCGCTTGACGTCCTGGGCGACATCGCGCCGCAGGTCTCCCTCGACGGCCAGGTTGGCATCGATGTGGTTGCGGATACGGGCCACCTCGGCATCGGTCAGGTCACGCACGCGCGTGCGCTCGGCAATGTTCAGGTCTTCGCAGATCTGCTGGCTGGCCGAACGACCGATGCCGTAGATGTAGGTGAGCGCGATCTCCACGCGCTTCTCACGCGGTATGTCGACGCCGGCGATTCGGGCCATCGATACGGAACTCCTGTCTCAGCCTTGCCGCTGCTTGTGTCGCGGGTTCTCACAGATCACCCGGATCCGCCCGTGACGGCGGATGACGCGGCATTTGTCGCAGATCTTCTTGACGCTCGGACGGACTTTCATCGGGTGACCTGCGCTGTAGACGAGCGAGCAAGTATAGGGGTCACGGTGCCGCCTCGATGGCGGCCGCTGGGCTGTTCGTGCGGCCGCCATGGCCGCCAACAAGAACTCACGGTGCCGTCTCGATGGCGGCCACGATGCGTCCATGGACCTCGGCGGGGGTTCCGAGGCCGTCCACGGAGACCAGCACTCCCTGGTCAGCGAACAGCTTCCGCAGCGGCGCTGTCTCGGCTTCGTACAGCTCCAGGCGCCGGGAGATCGCCTCCGGCGTGTCGTCGGCCCGGCCCCGCTCCAGCATCCGCTGGGTCACCACCTCGTCGGGCACATCCAGGTCGATCGCCCGGTCCACCGTGTTCGGCGCCAGCAGCGCGAACAGACCGTCGGCCTGGGCCTCAGTGCGAGGGAAGCCGTCGAGCAGGAAACCGGCAGCGGTATCCGGTTCGGTGAGCCGCTCAGCGACGATGCCCAGGATCAGCTCGTCGCTGACCAGGTCGCCAGCGTCCATCACTGCCTTGGCCTGCCGGCCCAGCTCGGTGCCCGCAGCGACGGCGGCGCGCAGCATGTCGCCTGTCGAGATGTGGGCGATGCCGTAGCGCTCCACCAGCAGCTCGCACTGGGTGCCCTTGCCAGCTCCCTGCTTGCCCAGGATGACCAGCCGTCGCGTGCTCATCAGGCCAGGAACCCTTCGTAGTTGCGCATCAGCAACTGGCTGTCGACCTGCTTCATCGTCTCCAGCGCCACACCCGAGGCAATCAGGATCGACACACCGCCGAATCCAATGGCTGCACCGGCACCGCCGCTGCCCAGAGCATCGAGGTCACTGGTCAGCGACAACAGCACGCTGGGCAGCAGCGCCACCATGGCAATGAACAGAGCGCCCGGCAGCGTGATGCGGTTCAGCACCTTGGCCAGATACCGCTCGGTCTGCGGCCCGGGCCGGATGCCGGGAATGAAGCCGCCCTGCTTTCGGATGTTGTCGGCTTGGCGCACCGGGTCGAACGTGATCGCCGTATAGAAGTAGGCGAAGCCCACAATCAGCCCGCCGAAGAACAGGATGTAGGCGATGTTGTCGGGCTGGGTCAGGTACTCGTCGACAGCGGTCTGCAGCCAGCCCCAGTTCGCCACATTCGACAGCAGAACCGGCAGGAACAGGATCGAACTGGCGAAGATCACCGGGATCACGCCCGACTGGTTGACCTTCAGCGGGATGTAGGTGTTCTGCCCGCCGTAGAGCCTGCGGCCCACCTGCCGACGGGAGAACTGCACCGGGATGCGACGCTGGCCCTGCTCGATGAAGATGATGGCCACCATCATTCCCGTGGCCACGATGATCGCCGCCGCCAGGTACACCGTGCCTTGCACCGCCAGCAGGCGGGCCCCGTCGAAGGGGATCGTGGACACGACCGAGGCAAAGATCAGCAGCGACATGCCATTGCCCACGCCGCGCTGGCTGATCAGCTCGCCCATCCACATGAGCAGCGCCGTGCCCGCCGTCAGCGACAGGATCACCAGCGCCACGCGATTGAACGTGAAGTCGGGGATGACGATGACACCGGCGGTGTTGCCCAAGGCGGTGCCCTGGCCCCGCCCGAAGATGAACGTGATGCCCGTGGCCTGCACGAAGGCGATGCCCAGCGTCAGGTAGCGGGTGTACTGCGTCAGCTTCCGCTGCCCTACCGCACCCTGCTGCTGGAGCTGCTCAAAGCGCGGGATCGCGACGGTGAGGATCTGAATGATGATCGACGCCGTGATGTACGGCATGATCCCCAACGCGAAGATCGCGAAGTTGGTGAGCGCGCCGCCCGAGAACAGGTTCAGCAGCGCCAGCACGCCGCCGGTCGAGCTGGCCTGCTCGCGCAGCGACACGATGGCGTCGAAGTCGATGCCCGGCACCGGCACCTGGGAGCCCAGCCTGTACGCCGCAATGATGAACAGCGTGAACATGATCTTCCGGCGCAGATCTGCGATCCGGAAGATGTTGCGCATGTGGCCGAGCACGACGAGCCCCTAGCGATTGGTGTGCTGGTTGCCCCGGGCGGGTGGCCGGGGGCCGCCGAAGGTGGGCGGCAGGATCTCGATGCTCCCACCGGCACTCTCGATGGCTGCGCGGGCCGAGCCGGACACGGCGTGGGCTTTCACCGCGACGGATCGGGTGATCTCGCCACGCCCGAGGATCTTGACCATGGCACCCTTGGACACCAAGCCGCGGGCCAGAAGCTCGGCGGGCGTGATCTCGTCGAGACCGCAGTCTTCGAGGGTGTCGAGATTGACCGGCTGATACTCGACACGAAACGGGTTCTTGAAGCCCTTGCGCTTGGGAATGCGGACCTGCAGCGGCAGCTGGCCGCCCTCGTACCAGACGGGAACGGTGCCGCGGGCGCGAGTGCCCTTGGTGCCGCGGCCTGCTGTCTTGCCGCCCTTGCCGCTGGTGCCGCGCGCTACCCGCCTGCGCTTGCGCTTCGATCCCGGCGGCGGGGCCAGATCATGCAGTCTCAGCATCGCTGACCTCCTGAGCTGTGACGGATTCGCCTGCAACATTCTCGACGGCGATCAGATGGCGCACCTTGCGCAGCATGCCGCGGATCTCGGGTCGATCCGGCAGGGTATGGCTGCGGCCGATCTTGCCCAGCCCAAGCGCCCGCAGCGCACCGCGCGCCTTGGGCTTCGCCCCGATGCCCGATCGGACCTGGGTCACCAGGATCTGGCCGGTGCCGTGCTGACTCGAAATGGGCTGGTTCGAACTCGGCGCGCTCATGACGGGGCCCCTGCGGAGGCATCGCTCAGCTTGCGCGTGCGCTCTGTCTCGCGGTATGCCTCGAGCAGACCGGCGGGGATGCACTCCTCGGGCGACAGCCCGCGCAGCTTGGCCACCTCGTCAGGACGCTTGAGGGCCGCCAAGCCCGCGATCGTGGCTCGGGCGACGTTGATGTGATTGGAGGAGCCGAGCGACTTGGCCAGCACATCGCTGATGCCTGCCTCCTCGAGGATCGCCCTGGCGGCGCCGCCGGCAATGACGCCGGTACCGGGCGCCGCCGGCTGCAGCAGCACCTTGCCGGCACCCATCACTCCCAGCACGGGATGGACGATGGTGGAGCCGGCCAGAGGGACCTCGAACAGGCTCTTGCGGGCCTCTTCGGTGCCCTTCTGGATCGCCAACGGCACTTCTTTGGCCTTGCCGTAACCCAGGCCGACCCGGCCCGCGCCGTCGCCGATCACCACGAGTGCGGAGAACGAGAAGCGGCGACCGCCCTTGACCACCTTGGCCACACGGTTGATGTCGATGACCCGCGATTCACGCAGACCGTCGTCGCCGCTGTTGCGGGGGTTGTCGAATTGGCGATCGCGCGGGCGACGGCCGCCCCGCTCGCGTTCGTTGCCGCCGCCGGCCTCATTGCCGCTGCGCGGTTGAGAAGGGCCGGGCTGTGAGGTTGGTGCGTCTGTCACGAGTCCTCCCTCAGAACTCCAGGCCGCCCGCACGGGCAGCATCTGCAAGGGCCGCGACGCGGCCGTGATAGCGGTTCCCGCCCCGGTCGAAGGTGACCGTGGTGGTGCCAGCCGCCTGAGCCCGCTCGGCGATGAGCCGACCGATCTCGCCGGCGGACGCGATGTTGCCGCCACCGGTCACTCCGGCTTCGCGCGACGACGCAGCAGCCAGTGTGCGGCGTGCGTCGTCGTCGATGAGTTGGGCGCTGATATGCCGGTTGGACCGGTGCACTGCCAGGCGCGGGCGCGCTGCGGTGCCGGCGATCTTCTTGCGGACGCGACGGCGGCGCCGATCACGCCGGGCCGCCTTCGTGGGAGCACTCACTTCGCCGCCTTTCCGGCTTTGCGCAGCACGCGCTCGTCGACGTAGCGGATGCCCTTGCCCTTGTAGGGCTCGGGCTTGCGCAGCGCACGGATGTTGGCCGCGACCTGCCCGACGAGCTGCTTGTCGATGCCCTTCACGATGATGGACGTCTGGTTCGGCACCTCGAAGCTGATGCCGTCGGGTGCCGTCACCGGCACGGTGTGACTGAATCCCAGCGACAGCTCGAGTGCCGATGACCCGCGGGCTGCTGCGCGGTATCCCACGCCGACAATCTGCAGTTCCTTGGAGAAGCCCTGCGACACCCCCTGCACCATGTTGGCGACCAGTGCCCGGCTCAGGCCGTGCAGCGACCGCTGCGAGCGGCTGTCATCGGCGCGCTCCACGACGACCTGGCCGCCGCCTTCCGGGTCGTCGACGCGCACACGGATGCCCGCGGCCAACTCCCGCTGGAGCTCGCCTCCCGGTCCGCGGACGGTCACCACGTCGCCAGCCACGGAACCGGCGACATCGGGGGCTGGTTCGGCCGTCACCGTCACCCCGTCGGGAATCGAGATGGGCGTCTTGCCCACGCGTGACATCGCCGCCTCCTACCAGACGTAACAGAGGATCTCGCCGCCCATGCGGTTGCGGCGAGCTTCGCGATCGGTCATCAGGCCCCGGCTCGTTGACAGCACGGCTATGCCGAGGCCGCCGAGCACGCGGGGAACCTTGTCGGACTTGGTGTACACCCGCAACCCGGGCTTGGAGATGCGCTGCAGCCCCGAGATGGTGCGGTCCCGGTCACCGGTGTACTTCAGGTTGATGGTGAGCGTCCGGGCGGGGCTGTCGGTGCCGTCGCTCACCTGGTAGTCGCTCACGTAGCCCTCGCGCTTGAGGATCGCCGCCAGGCGCTCCTTCTGCTTGGAGGACGGCATGGCCACCTCGTCTTTGAACACCATGTTGGCGTTGCGAATGCGGGTGAGCATGTCCGCAATGGGGTCGGTCATCGACATGTGCGCACCTCCCTCACCAGCTGGCCTTCGTCACGCCGGGCACCTCGCCGGCATGGACCATCTCTCGCAGGCACACTCGGCACAGCCCGAACTTGCGGTATACCGACCGCGGTCGGCCGCACACGCGGCAGCGCGTGTAGGCGCGCACCTTGAATTTGGGGGTGCGCTGCTGCTTGTTGACGAGTGCCTTCTTGGCCATCGGTACTGCCTTTGTTGAATAGGGGCCTGGTGAAATAGCCGGGCGCTAGGTCGTTGGGTTCTGGCGGAATGGAAAGCCGAGCGCAACCAGCAGGGCACGTCCGCCCTCGTCGTCGACGGCTGACGTCACGAGGGTGATGTCCATGCCGCGGATCTGGTTGACGCTGTCGTAGTCGATCTCGGGAAAGACCAGCTGTTCGGTGAGGCCGAACGTGTAGTTGCCGTGGCCGTCAAAGCTGCGCGGCGAGAGACCCCGGAAGTCGCGGATACGAGGGATGGCCAACGACACGAGACGGTCGTAGAACTCCCACATCCGGTCACGGCGCATGGTGACGCGGGCACCGATCGCGTTGCCCTCGCGCAGCTTGAACCCTGCGATCGACTGCTTCGCCCGGGTGATCGCCGGCCGCTGACCGCAGATGCGGCTGAGGTCGTCGATGGCGCCCTCGAGCAGGCCCCGGTTCGTCAGCGCAGCGCCGACGCCCATGTTCACGCTGATCTTCGTCAGCGTGGGCACCTGCATCACGTTCGCGAGCCCGAGCTCGTCCCGCAGTTGCGCGCGGACGGTGTCGCGGTAGAGCACTTTCATCCGGGGCTCGGGCCGCTCGTTGCCGCCGGTGTCGGACGGAGCGAGGGAGGCGGCATCGGTCTGGGCATCGGTCTGGGCCTCGGTCACGCTCATGGCAGCTCCTCCCCCGAGACACGGTGGTAACGCACCTTGCGGCCGCCCTCGAAGCGGAAACCGACCCGGCCGGGCTGGCCCGTTCGCGGGCACACCACCGACACATTCGACACGTCGATCGGCAGCAGGTAGTCGATGATCTGGCCCTCCTGGTTCTGCTGGGAGGGCTTCTGGTGCTTGTGCCCCACGTTCACGCCTTCCACCGTGAGGCGGCGGCGCGCCAGATCCACCGACACGACTTCGCCTTCCCGGCCCTTGTCAGGGCCGGAGATCACGCGCACGGTGTCGCCTTTGCGGACTCGCAGCCGCGGCAGCTGGTTCTTCTGGCGTGCCATCACGTCACCCCCATCACAGAACTTCCGGGGCGAGCGACACGATGCGCATGAAGCGTTTGTCGCGCAGCTCGCGGCCGACGGGGCCGAAGATGCGGGTGCCACGCGGCTGGCGGTTGTCGTCGACGAGCACGGCGGCGTTCTCGTCGAAGCGGATATAGCTGCCGTCGGGGCGCCTGCGCTGCTTGCGCGTGCGCACCACGACGCAGCGCACCACCTCGCCCTTGCGCACGGCAGCGCCCGGGATGGCGTCCTTCACAGTGGCGATGAACACGTCGCCGATCGAGGCATAGCGCCGACCCGTGCCGCCGAGCACGCGAATGCACAGCACCTCGCGGGCGCCGGAGTTGTCGGCGACTTTGAGTCGGGACTCTTGCTGGATCATGACCTCGCTGCCTTCACCTCATCGGGCCCGTTCGATGATCTCCACCAGGCGCCAGCGCTTGGTCTTCGAGATCGGCCGGGTTTCCATGACACGCACCCGGTCGCCCGGACGCGTGTCTCCAGCGGGGTCGTGGACGTACAGCTTCTTGGTGCGCTGAACGGTCTTGAAGTAGCGGGGGTGGCGCACACGCTCGGTCACCGAGACGACCGCCGTGCGGTCCATCTTGGTGGAGGTGACGATGCCCTCGCGCACCTTGCGCCGGTTGCGCTCGACAGTCTCGGTGCTCATGACGGATCTCCTGTGGAAGCTGCGCTGCTCGCGGCCGAGCCCTGCTCTGGGTCATCCGACGAGCCGGCCAGATCAGTGGCCGAGCCCTGCAAGGCACCGGCCAGATCAGCGGCCGAGCCCTGCACGGGGCCACCCGATGGGCCCAACAGCACATCGGCCGCTGCAATCTCACGCTCGCGCAGCACGGTGTGAATGCGGGCGATATCGCGCTTGGTGGCGGCCACCTGCGCGGAGTTGTCGAGCTGCCCGGTCGCGAATGCGAAGCGCAGGTTGAACAGCTCCTTCTTGGCACTGTCCAGTTCGTCGAGCAGCTGATCGTCCGACAAGGTCCGGAGCGTCGCGGCCTTCGCCATCAGATGGCCTCCTCTCGGGAGATCACCCGTGCGCGGATGGGCAGCTTCTGTATGGCGCGTTCCATGGCGCCCCGGGCCAGCTCGGCGTTCACGCCGCCCAGCTCGAACATCACACGGCCGGGCTTCACCACGGCCACCCACTTCTCCGGATTGCCCTTGCCCGAGCCCATGCGGGTCTCCGCAGGCTTTGCGGTCACGGGCTTGTCGGGGAAGATGTTGATCCAGACCTTCCCGCCGCGCTTGACGTGACGGGTCATGGCAATGCGGGCCGCTTCGATCTGGCGGGCCGTGATCCAGCCGGGCTCCAGCGCCTGGATGCCGTAGTCGCCGAAGTGCACGGCTGTGCCGCCCTTGGTGCGGCCCTTCATGCGACCGCGATGCGCCTTGCGGTGCTTGACCTTGCGAGGCATCAGCATCAGTCGTCTCCCGGCCTGAAGTTGGGCGTCTGGGACTGATCGCGCGTAGCCCGCTCGATCTGCTCCTCCTCTTCAAGCAGGCGCTCGAATTCGGGATCGGCCTCGCGCAGCAGCGGGACGGGTTCTTCGGGCAGATCCTCGAGATCGCCCCGGCGACCGGCCGAGGAGACGACGCCTCCGGGAGGTGCGCCGTCGCCTGACGTCTGGCCAGTGGCCATGGCCGCCTCACGGTGAATTCGCTCGTCGGAGGACACCTTGTAGGGAAGGATGTCGCCCTTGTAGAGCCACACCTTCACGCCGATGCGACCCGCCGTGGTGCGGGCTTCGCGGAAGCCGTAGTCGATGTCGGCGCGCAGTGTGTGCAGCGGCACCCGGCCTTCGCGGTACCACTCGGTGCGTGCCATCTCCGAGCCGCCGAGCCGGCCTGAGCACTGCACCCGGATGCCGAGCGCACCGGCCTTCTGAGCGTTCTGCACGGCGCGCTTCATGGCCCGCCGGAAAGCGACGCGGCCAGCGAGCTGATCCGCGACACCCTGAGCGATGAGCGCTGCCTCGAGCTCGGGCTGCTTGATCTCCTGGATGTTCAACTGGACCTTGGGGTTGCCCGAGATCTTGCCGAGCTTCGTGCGGAGCCGATCGGCCTCGCTCCCCCTGCGGCCGATGACGATGCCCGGCCGGGCCGTATGCACGTCGACGCGCAGGCGATCCCGGGTTCGCTCCACCTCGATACGGCTGATCGCGGCATGCGGCAGCTCAGTCCGCAGGAAGTCGCGGATCTTCCAGTCCTCGATGAGATAGTCCTGATACTCCTTGTCGGCGTACCAACGGGACTTCCAGTCGGTGGTGATTCCCAAGCGGAAGCCGTACGGGTTGACCTTCTGACCCATGATCAGTTCCGTTCCTCTGGGTCGGCAACGTCTTCTTCGGGGTCGGCGGCATCGACCTCGGCAGCAATGGCCTCGCCGGTGTCGTCGATCGCCGCTTCGGCAGCCTCATCGGCTGTCGCGACGATGTCGTCAGCGTCGTCTGGCGCCGACTCGTCAGCCTCGCCGGTGTCGGTGGTTGCGCGGCTGGCGGCCACGCGGGCGGCGCGGGCGGCTGCAGCAGTTTGCGAACCCGAAGCGGCCAGCCGGGCCTCGCGCATCTCGAGTTCCTCCGGGCTGAGCTGCGCCACGATCACCGTGATGTGACTGGTCTGCTTGAAGATGCGCGTGGCCCGGCCCCGTGCCCTCGGGCGCCAGCGCTTGAGCACCGGACCCTCGTCGGCCCAGCACTCGGCCACATACAGCTCGTCGGCGTCGAGCTGCTCGTTGTTGGTGGCATTGGCCACTGCACTCTCAAGCACCTTGGACACCACCTCGGCGGCGCCGCGCTCGCAGAAGCGCAGGCGGTCGCGGGCGAGCGCCAAGTCTTCGTCGCGGATGAGGTTGAGCACCACCCGCGCCTTCGACGCGGACAGGCGTGCGTACTTGTGCGTCGCCTTCGCGCCTGCGATGACGTCGAGGTCGATCAACCCGCTCATCGCCTGCTGCCTTGCTCTCGTCCGGCGCGAGGCTCGAACGTCTGCGTTGTGACGAACCCGCTCATCGCCTGCTGCCTTGCTCTCGTCCGGCGCGAGGCTCGAACGTCTGCGTTGTGACGAACCCGCTCATCGCCTGCCTCCGCGCTCCTGGCCGGCGTGGAACTTGAACGTCCGCGTCGGGGCGAACTCGCCGAGCTTGTGACCCACCATCGACTCGGTCACGTACACCGGCAGGTGCTTGCGCCCATCGTGAACCGCGATGGTGTGACCGATCATCTCGGGGATGATCGTGGAGCGCCGGCTCCACGTCTTGATGACCTTGCGCTCGCCGCTCTCGTTGAGTTCATCCACCTTCGAGAGCAGGTGGTCGTCGACGAACGGGCCCTTCTTGAGACTGCGCGGCATCGCTCTACCTCCGGGACCCGCGCGTCCGGCGGCGGCGGACGATGAGGTCGTTGGACTTGCGGTTCTTGGAGCGGGTGCGGCCTTCGGGCTTGCCCCACGGCGACACCGGGTGACGCCCGCCCGACGACTTGCCCTCACCGCCGCCGAGGGGATGGTCGACTGGGTTCATGGCCACGCCGCGGGTCTGGGGCCGTACGCCCTTGTAACGGTTCCGGCCGGCCTTGCCGATCTTGATGAGGTCGGCCTCGGCGTTGCCCACCGAGCCGATGGTGGCGCGGCAGTCGATCGGCACCCGGCGCATCTCGGTGGACGGCAGGCGCAAGGTGGCGTACGCACCCTCCTTGGCCACGAGCTGCACGCTGGCGCCGGCCGAACGGGCCATGCGGCCGCCGGCGCCCGGCTTGAGCTCCACGTTGTGCACGGTGGTTCCGACCGGCACGTACCGCAGCGGCATGGCGTTGCCGACACGCACCTCCGCCTGGGCTCCGTTGGCGAGCTTGTCGCCCACCTCCAGCCCTGCCGGCGCCAGGATGTAGCGCTTCTCGCCGTCGTGATAGTGCAGCAACGCGATGCGCGCGTTGCGATTGGGGTCGTACTCGATGGTGGCGACCGTGGCGGGCACACCGTCCTTGTTGCGCCGGAAGTCGACCACCCGGTAGCGCTGCTTGTGACCGCCGCCACGGTGACGAGAGGTCTTGCGGCCGTGGTTGTTGCGGCCGCCGGTGGAGTGCTGCTTGGCAATGAGCGAGCGCTCGGGCTTGGTCGCGGTGATGTCGGCAAAATCCGAAACTGTCTGGAACCTTCGGCCGGGACTGGTCGGCTTGCGTACTCGAATGCCCATGACGCCCCGCCTAGGAATTGAAGATCTGGATCGAGTCGCCCTCGACGAGGGTGACGATGGCCCGTTTGGTGTCCGGCCGCTTGCCGACGGTGTTGTTGCGCCGGTTGCGCCGCTTCTTGCCCTTGCGATTCAGCGTGTTGACCTTGGCGACCTTGACGTCGAAGATCTCCTCGACCGCTTGGCGGATCTCTGGCTTGCTTGCAGACGGGTGGACGCGGAACACGTAGATGCCCTCTTCGAGGAAGTCATACGACTTCTCCGAGATGACAGGAGCGATCAGCACATCGCGGGGATCCTTCACTGGTCATCCCCCTCGCTCGCTGCGCCGTTCGTGGCTGGCCCGGTGCTGGTGGGCAGCGTGTCGCGGGTGAAGACCAGCCAGTCCGAGCGCAGGATGTCGTAGGCGTTCAGCTCGGCTGCGCTGACCGAGTGCACCGACGGAAGGTTGCGGAAACTGCGATCGGCCGTCTGGTGTGCCGTGCTGTCGCCCAGAACCAGCAGAACCTGTCCGGAGAGGGACAGGTTCTCGAGCACTGCGATGGCGTCTTTCGTGCGCGGCTGCGCAAAATTCCACTCGTCAATGACCATGACGCGTTCGCTGCGAGCCCGGTCGCTGAGAGCGGAGCGAAGCGCCAGCCGCACGGTCTTGCGGTTCACCTTCTGGCGGTAGTCGCGCGGCTTGGGACCGTGCGCCACGCCGCCGCCGACCCACTGCGGCGACCGGATCGAACCGTGGCGAGCCCGGCCGGTGCCCTTCTGCCGCCACGGCTTCGCGCCGCCGCCGCGTACCTCGGCACGGGTGAGGGTGCTGTGAGACCCGCTCCGGCGGGCGGCGCGCTGGGCCGTGACGGCCTGGTGCAGCGCCGCCATGTTCGGCTCGATGCCGAAGATGGCCTCGTCGAGCTCCACGGTGCCGGCAGTGCCGCCGTCGGGGGTGCGAACGTCGAGCGTGAGCGGCATCAGAATCGACCTCAGACCTCAGCCGATGCTGTGCTGTTTGACGCGCCTTCCGGCGCTTTGACTGCGTTGCGGACGACGACCGTGCCGCCCTTGGGCCCGGGGACGGAGCCACGCACCAGCAGCAGGCCCCGCTCGGCGTCGGCCTCGACAACCGCGAGGTTGAGCGTGGTGACCTTCTCCCCGCCCATGCGCCCGGCCATGCGGGTGCCCTTGAACACCCGTGAGGGGGTGGCGCAGGCGCCGATGGCGCCGGGGGCCCGGTGGACCCGGTGCGCGCCATGGCTGGCGCGCTGGCCTGAGAAGTTGTGCCGCTTCATGGTGCCGGCGAAACCCTTGCCCTTGGAGGTGGCTGTCACATCGACAAGCTCTCCGGGACTGAAAAGGTCGGCACCCAATTCGGTGCCGACCGATACTTCGCTCACATCGTCGAGCCGCAGCTCTACGAGCCTCAGGCCAGGGTCGATCCCGGCTCGCTCGTAGTGGCCGTTCGTGGGCTTGTTGACCTTGCGCGCCTCGCGGTGACCGTAGGTGACCTGCACCGCGGTATAGCCGTCTTGCTCGTTGGTGCGCACCTGGGTGACCCGGCAGTCGTCGACGCGCAGCACTGTGACCGGGACGACGCTGTTGTCGTCATCCCAGAGCTGTGTCATGCCGACCTTGGTGGCGACAAGCGCCCTGTTGGCCATGTGCGCGTCTCTCTCGTGCTTTCGCCGTGCATCTCGCTGCCCGCCCAGCGGGCCGCCATGCGAACGCTCCGCACGGCTGTGCCGGCGGAGCGGTTCTGGAGGTTGTGCCGACCGGTTCCGAACACCCGACCCATTGCGGGGAGGCATCCGGCCTTGCCGGACGTCAGTTCGACGCAGGAAGTCCGCGCCGCGAATGAAGCAGGCTACCGATCCCCCACGACCGCCCCAACCTTGCGCCCGTTCAACCAGCGGGCCGGGGGCGCCCTCGTTGATAGGCCGCGAACAGCATCACTTCGCTCGCCAGGACCAGGTGGAATGCCGTCGGCAGGTAGGCAGTGAACCACTTCCCTGCAGCGATGCCCTCGTCGCCGAACGCCCCAGCATCGCCGAGGAGTCCGACTGCCAAACGCGCCGCCATTGCAGCGAAGTACAGGACGCCGAACCAAGCAACTGGTCGTACCCAGCGCCGCCCGAAGAGGTTCCGGCCAGCTCGCATTCGCAGCGTCGCGGTTGCGATGATCATCAAGATCACCACTTGGGCCGCGAACAGCGCCGGGAACGGCAGGCTGCTGCCCTGCCAGGCGTCTTGGGAGGGCAGGAAGGCCACGTCCCACCGGCGCTGTACTGCTTGGCCCGCGACGCGGGCCAGGAATGCCAGGCCGAATACAAGGCTTGCCGCAGCAAATCGGATGTCGCTCACGTGTCCTCCAGCGGCACCAGGACGGCTGCGGGATCGAGCCGCAGACCAAGCCCGCCGCCGCTGCGATCAGGCACATCGCGTCCGCGCAGCATTCCCCCGTAGCCCCACATGATCGTCCGATCGGTGAGATCACGGGCCAGCAGATGCGTCCCGAAGGCGCCCTCGGCCCCCACAACGGCACCCGGGGCGCTCGCGATCACGGCGAGCGCCGCCCGGGTGAGCAGGCTCGTCTCTCCCACCTGGCATCCGACGATGACGTCAATGCCGGCGCGCGCGGCAGCAGCCACCACGTCCAGCGACCTGACGATCCCGCCCATCTTCGACACGCGCACGTTCACGATCCACGCCGACGGCTCCGCCAGCGCTTCGAGCTGCCGGGCGAACCGCAAGCTCTCGTCGGCGATGATCTTCACCCGGCATTGCTGCGCGACGCGCATGCACCCGTCGACATCACCCGCCTGCAACGGTTCCTCGACGGCGAATGCGATGTCGCCCAGTGCATCCAAGTGCACTGCGCACTGCTCGGGCGTCTCCCAGAGGTTGTTCACATCGAGGCGAACCGTCGCCGGGCTCGACCCCCGGGAAACGAATGGGACCAGCTTGGCGCGGTCACGCCGCAGCGAACCCGAGAGCTTCACCTTGAAGTCGGTGAAGCCCCGAACACGAAATCCGCGCAGCTGCCATCGGTACAGCAGCAGCGGCATGTCGCCCAGGACAGCGGTATAGGCCACGTCGCGCGGGCCAGAAGCAACACCCAGCAACTGCTCGATATTGCAGCCGCCCACCTTTCCCAGCAGGTCGAGGGCGGCAAGCTCCATCGCGCAGAACGCGGCCGGGTTCTCGTCGATGGCGTCGCTATGGGCGTCGATCCAGGAACGCAAGTCGTCCACGCTCCCGACTTCCGCGCAGAATGACGCGGCGTGCTGGCTGACGAAGGCGGCGCAACCCCCGACGGTTTCCCCGGTCACGTACAGCCGTGGGCACCCTTCGCCGTAGCCGATCATGCCGTCGTCGCCGTGGGCCGCCACGATGAGGTTCTCGGCGTGGCGGCGGCTGGCAGCGGCATGCCGGAAGACGCGCTTGAACGGCACGGGGAAGGCGAACGTCTTCAGGCGGCGTATCTGCACGCATGCACCTCGGCCAAGCTCGCTCAGGCCGGAGCTGCGAAGTCGTCGAAGCGGAACGAGCAATCGGCGCTGTATTGCAGCCGGAGGTACTTGAACTGCACGTCGCGCTGACCGTCTGCGACGCGCTGGCGCCTGAATTCATCGCCCGTGCCCGCTGCGAGGAACCGGACGCGCAACGCCGCCAGCCGGCCGCTGGCTCGTTTCTGGTCGTACTCGACATTGGCCTGCCGCAGTGCTTCTTCGACACTGCTTGACAGTGCGCCGGCAAGTTCGACCCCCTGTGGGCCAGCCGGTGTGCTCGCCAGCTCCACATTGAGCGTGTAGCGGGACTCTGCGACGTCGGCCAGCATGATGAAGAACGGTGCCACCGTGCCGAACTCGGCGACCGCGGCGGTCACGGCCGACATCATTTGGAATTCGTAGAGCTTCTCGCCCGTAATGCTCGTGACGCCCTTGCCCTTCTGGACGAACGACAGGACCGGTGTGCGGTCAACGAAGCCCGTCACCCGCACGATGTCGTTCATGTCGTAGCGGTACAGACCGTCGGCCGTGGTCACGATGACGTAGTAGTCGCGGCCGGCCTCGAGATCGGCAAGCGTGCAGGTCTGCTCGCCACGGTCGGCATCGTCAGCAGCGGCCTCCCACCCATCGCGTTCTGCGAACTCAAAGAAGTTGTCCTGCAGGGTCGCGACGCAGGAGCCTTCGATGGGATCGATGTTGACGGTGCCGCTGACCTCGCTGGCGAGATAGCCGAGCTCGAAGACCGGGCAGTCGAGTGTCAGCATCGGCTGGAGACGCTCAATCGCCAAGCCGCAGCTCCCCCCGGTCCACGTCACGACCGCACGCAGGTCGCTCCAGATGTCGGCATAGGTGAGTCGACCTGCGGCCTCCAGGCGTCGACCGAGCGCCGCCGCTCGCTTCGGGTCTGCGCGGAGTCCGAGCTGGTCGTCGCGCCCAGGCACGTTGCAGCCAGCGGGCAGCCGCCCGGCGGCCACTGCGTCGAGCACCACGTCGGCCGAGTCATTGAGCACGTCCATCAGCCGGATGAACGTCGAGGGGTTGGCCGTCGCCATCGTGGTCACGGAGCCGTCAGCGGCGCCCAGCACCGCCATGGCCAAGTAGCGGGCGTCGTAGTCGGCGATGTCCGACACCGGCGCTGGCAGCACGTACCGGCGCCGCAGGAGCTTGCCCTGGCTCGCGTACAGCAGCCCTGACGCTGAGCCGTACGGCGTGCCTGCTGGCATGGTGCCCTCGTGCGCGGCACCGGTCACGGCGAACACCTTGCCGCCAAGCGCGGCGGTGCGCCGCGACAGCGCGTAGGCCGCGAGTCGCTGCAAGCGCTGGATGCGGGCGAGGCCGGCCTTGGTGAGCGGGATGTTCTTCGGCTCGGCGACGGTGCCGCTGGTCTGGTTGTAATAGACCGGCTGCTCGGCAGTGAGGCACCGCTGGCCGGTGGCTTCCTGCCGCTCGATCGCCTCCCTCAGGACTTCGTAGGTCTGCACCGGCACGGCACGGCGGTAGTCCTCGAAGCCGGCGATCGAGCCGAAGCGGTGATCAGTGCCGAACACCGAGCCGGCGTTATCGGAGAGGATGCGCTGCAGCACCTGATCCTGAACCGCCCCCGGATCGGCGCACGCACGCACGAGCCCGCGGTAGGTGCGCCCGCTGGCCGCGGCCAGCCCGGCCCGTAGCAGTCGATAGCTGAGGCCGTCGGTCGCCGATCTGCCCGTCACAACGGCGTCGCCGTTCCGGCTGCTCGCTTGTCGAGTCCTCGAATCAAGGGGGTGCGCATCTGGGCCAGGAAGCCTGCCGGGTAGTCGCGGTTCAGCAGACCGAGCCGCCCGACCGCCGCGTCGGCGGGAAGGTACCGGGTGCCGAACAGCACGTCCCAGATGATGAGGTTGTTGCCGAAGTTGTGATCCGACTCCGCCGGCAGTTCCGAGTGATGCCAGCGGTGCAGTTCCGGTCCGCTGATGAGGTAGTTGAGCCACCCGAGGCGAACATCGCAGTTGGAGTGCTGGTAGAAGCCGTTCAGCGCGTAGAACACGAAATAGACCGCGAGCACTTCGCTTCCCACGCCCACCAGCACAAACGGCAACGCGTCGACGCAGAACTGGACCGCTTTCTCCCCTGGGTGGAAGCGGCCGACGTTCAGCCAGTACAGCCGGTGCGGCGAGTGGTGCACGGCGTGCCAGCGCCACATGAAGGCCGAGCCATGGAACGCCCGGTGCAGCCAGTAGCGGAAGAAGTCGGCCACGGCCATCATCAACGCCGCTTGCAGCGCGACGGGCCAGCTGTGCGGCCACAGGCCCCCGAGGGTCAGGTCGCCCTCGCGCAGCCATCCGGCAAATGCCGCCGTCGCTGCCAGCGAGAGCAGCAGCGGCAGCACCACTTGGACGGCCACCATGAACGCCACATCGGCTCGTACGTCGGCACCCTGGGGGCGCCATTCGGTGCGGCAGGGCAGAGCGATCTCGTGCAGCGTGACCAGCCCCGCCCCAACGAGCACGGCGACGTATGACGCCGTCACGGCCGCCATCCCCAGCGACCCTGCGACTGCGTAGATGCCGACTCCCAACAGGATCACGGCCGGATACGAGAGCCGGACGGCCAACCTGCCGGCTGCGGTAGGCCGCTCCGGGTAGTGGGACAGATGCTCGGCCTCAATTCGCTCGGGCGGATCGGCGGCCGTCATGAGCCGAGCCTATGTTTCGGTGCGCTGGAGTCCGATGAAACAGCCGAGCGCGAGCGTTCAGTCGCCGAGGCGGACGATGGTGGTGCCGACGGTGCGTCCGGCAAGCAGGTCGACGAAGGCGCCGCCCGCAGCATCGAGCCCGTCGTAGGTGACATGGCGAGGCACGAGCGAGCCCGCGTCGATCCACTCGCGCATCTGGGCGCGGGCCTCCTCGTAGCGGCCGGTGTAAGAGAACACGAGGAAGCCCTGCATGCGCACCTGGTTGTTCACCAGCAAGCCCGGGATGCCTCGCGGACTGGGATCGGGGCTGGCGGTGTCGTAGGCCGAGACCGCTCCGCAGCACACGATGCGGCCGAACGTGGCCATGCGGAAGAGTGCCGAGCCGAGGATCTCGCCGCCCGTGTTGTCGAAGTACACGTCGATGCGGTCGGGCGTGGCGGCGCGGAACTCAGCCCGGAAGTCGGGCGAATGCCGGTTGATCGCCGCGTCGAAGCCCAGCTCGCCGACCAACAGCGAGCATTTCTCATCCGAGCCGGCTACGCCGACCACCCGGCAACCCTGCGTCTTGGCGATCTGCCCGACGATGTGGCCCACCGATCCCGCTGCTGCGGACACCACCACGGTCTCGCCCGGTTCGGGGCGCCCGACGTCGAGCAAGCCGAAGTAGGCGGTCAGCCCGTTAGTGCCGAGTACGCCGAGGTGCAAGGCGGGATCGAGCGCGCCGTCCGCGACGCGCAGCTCGCCGCCGGCCATCACAGCGTGGCGGCGCCAGCCAGTCGCGCCCACGACGGTGTCGCCGACGCTGATGCCGTCCGCGTTCGACGCTTCCACGATGCCCGCGCCCATGCCTCGCATCACCACACCGACTTCCGGGGCGCCCGCGTAGCTGGCGCTGCCCTGCAGGCCGGCTCGCTGTCCCGCGCCGATCGTGATCGCCTAAACCCGCACCAGCACCTCGCCTGGTCCGGGTTCGGCTGCATTATCGGGCCGCAACGCGAAGTGCTCAGCGCTGAGCGGCCCGTCGGGAGCCTCGGCAAGCACCACGCAGTCCGACACCCGCGCTGTGTTCGTATCTCCAGTCATGACCCGCTCCTCGATTCGTCAACGGATGTCGCTGCGGCACCACATGATTGCCGCTCGTCAGCGGCGGTTCTTCGCTCGTTTGCCAGAGGCAGCAGTCACCCGGGACACCGGCGACGATGGCTAACGCGACGAGCACGGCTCAGCGCAACTAACGTCCGCTGCCGTGTGCGCCGTCACCCGCAGGCGGCGCGAGCGACGCAACCGGCGGGAGACGGTGCGTCGACAGATGATGCAACACCCAACGGATCGGGAGCTATCCGCATGAAATATGCCGCGCCGACCACCATTGACGAGGCGAGGACACTGCTGGCCGGCGATGCCGGTGCCATCGTGTTCGCAGGCGCAACCGACGTCGTGCCGCAGATGCGCGCCGGGCGGCCTGAGCCGTCGATGGTGATCGACCTCAAGAAGATCGACCGCCTCATGTCAGTGAGCCTCGACGGCGATACCTGGCAGGTGGGTGCTGCGGCCCCCAGCTCGGCGCTCACGTCCAACGCCGCCATTGCTGCCGACTTCCCAGGCCTGACCGAGGCTGCCGGACTGATCGGGTCGGACCAGATCCAGAACCGCTCCAGCCTCGGCGGAAACCTCTGCAACGCCTCCCCCGCTGCCGACTCCGTGCCTGCCCTCGTCGTGAACGATGCGGTCGCCGTGATCGCTGCCGCTGACGGCGAGCGACGGGTGCCCGTCGCCGACGTGGTGACGGGGCCCGGCCAGACGTCGCTGGCGCATGACGAGATCGTGGTGTGCTTCGAGCTCGCCCGGCCAGCCGGCGGTACCTCCGATGCCTACCTGCGACTCATCCCTCGCACCGAGATGGACATCGCCGTGGTGGGTGCCGGCGTCCGGCTCACGCTGGACGACAGCGGCAATGTGAGCGCGGCTGCCGTCGCGCTCGGAGCGGTTGCGCCCACCGTCGTGCGGGTGCCTGCCGCCGAGGCGGCGCTCGTGGGCAGCAGCCTCGACGACACAGCGCTGGCCGCCGCAGCCGCAGCCGCCAGCGACGCCTGCAGCCCCATCGACGACAAGCGGGGCACGATCAACTACCGGCGCCAGGTTGCCGGCGTGCTCACCCGTCGAGCCGCCGGCATCGCCGCCGACCGGATCCGCACACGCAACGGACAGAACGGAGCGTCCTGATGAGCCGCACCCATGTGAACTGCGAGGTCAACGGCGACGCCGTTGACTTTCTGACCGAAGACGGCGAATCGCTGCTCAATGCCCTGCGAGACGAGCTGGGCCTGATCGGGGCCAAGGAAGGCTGCGGCACCGGCGACTGCGGTGCCTGCTCGGTCATCATGAACGGCCGCCTGCAGTGTGCCTGTCTGATCTTCGCCCCCGAGGCCGACGGCGCCGCCATCACCACCTGCGAGGGTCTCGCCAGCGCAGATGAACTGCACCCGCTGCAGCAGTGCTTCCTCGAAGGAGCCGCGCTGCAATGCGGCATCTGCACGCCCGGGTTCCTCATCGCCGCCAAGGCACTGCTCGACGAGAACCCCGACCCAACCGAGACCGAAGTGCGCTACGCGCTCGCCGGCAACCTGTGCCGCTGCACCGGGTACGACAAGATCGTGCGCTCGGTGCTCGAGGCCGCCGTCCAGATCCGCACCCCGGCCTGATTGACATCGGCTGGCTGAGACTCTCCTGACATCGCACAAGGACACCTGAACATGAGCACCACTGAAGCGCCCGCAAGCACTGGGACCAATGGCAATGGAGCGAGCGGGTACCGCTGGGTCGGCACCCGCCCCGTCCGCCACGACGGACTCGACAAGGTCGCCGGCAAGGCCCGCTACGCGGCCGACCTGAACCTGCCGGGAATGCTGTACGGGCACATCCTGCGCTCGCCGCATCCCCACGCACGGATCGTTTCGATCGACACCTCAGCCGCCGAGGCGATGCCCGGCGTGAAAGCGGTGGTCACCGGAGCCGACTTCCCCGAAGCACCGCCCAAGGGCGCCACGCGCAACCTGATGTGCACGGTGATCGCCCGCGACACGGTGCTGTACAGCGGCCATGCCGTGGCTGCGGTGGCAGCGTCCACCCGTCGTGAGGCCAAGGCAGCGGCGGAGGCCATCGAGGTCACCTACGAGCTGCTGCCCCACGTGCTGAACATCTCCGATGCGATGGCCGACGACGCACCGGTGCTGCACGACAACCTGTTCACGCGCGGCGTCGAGCCGCGGCCCACCGAGCCGTCGAACATCGCGGCACGCACGGTGTACGAGCGCGGCGATGTCGAGCAGGGGTTCGCCGAGGCCGACATCGTGATCGAGCGCGAGTTCTCGACCCAGGCAGTGCACCAGGGCTACATCGAGCCGCACGCCTGCGTGGTCGACTGCGACCAGGAGGGCAAGGCCGTCATCTGGGCTTCGTCGCAGGGCCACTTCATGGTGCGGTCGTCGACGGCCACGGTGCTGGGCTGGGACACCTCGCGCATCAAGGTGATCCCGGCCGAGATCGGCGGCGGCTTCGGCGGCAAGACGACGATCTACATCGAGCCGGTGGCGGCGCTGCTGTCGACGAAATCCGGCCGCCCGGTCAAGATCGTGATGAGCCGTGAGGACGTGTTCCGGGCAACCGGTCCCGCCCCGGGGGCGATCATCAAGATGAAGGTCGGCGCCCGCGACGACGGCACGATCACCACGGCGAAGGCCTGGCTGGCATACGAGAATGGGGCCTTTCAAGGCATTGCCGCGATGCTCGGCTGCATGTGCGTCGTATCGGCCTACACCCTCGATCATCTCTATGTGGAGGGCTTCGACGTAGTGCTCAACCGGCCGGTCAACGTGGCCTACCGGGCACCGTCGGCTCCCGCCGCGGCATTCGCGATGGATTCGATGGTCGACGAGATCGCGGAGCGTGTCGGCATCGACCCGATCGACCTCCGCATCCAGAACTGCCCCTCACAGGGCGACCCGACGCCGTACGGACCCAAGTGGCCGATGATCGGCCTGCGCAAGTGCCTCGAAGCGATCCGTGACAGCGATCACTACCAGTCGGAGCTGCCCGAAGGGCAGGGCCGCGGTGTGGCCAGCGGTTTCTGGTTCAACATCGGCGAGGCGTCGAGCGCCACGGTGAACCTGAACGAGAACGGCACCGCCACCGTGATCACCGGCAGCCCCGACATCGGTGGCAGCCGGGCATCGATGGCGCTGATGGCCGCCGAGGAACTGGGCCTCGATGTGCACCTGATCCAACCGGTCGTGGGCGACACCGAGGTAGTCGGCTTCACCGACGTGACCGAGGGCAGCCGCGCCACGTTCGCGACGGGCATGGCGGTCGTGGAGGCCTGCCGCGATCTCAAGGAGCAGCTGCGCAAGCGTGCGGCCAAGACCTGGGATTGCGACGTCAAAGAAGTCGAATGGGTCGACGGCTCGGCCGTGCACGGACCTGGCGAGCAGGAGCCGCTGACGCTGGCCGCCATCACCGGCAATGCGAAGCGCACCGGCGGCCCGCTGGGCGCCACTGCGTCGCTAAATGCCCGGGGCGCCGGCCCGGCCTTCTCGGTCCAGGTCGCCGACGTGTCCGTCGACCAAGAGACCGGGCGGGTCACCGTCGAGCGCTACACCACCGCGCAGGATGCTGGTACAGCGATTCACCCCAGCTACGTGGAAGGCCAGATGCAGGGCGGCGTGGTGCAGGGCATCGGCTGGGCGCTCAACGAGGAGTACATCTACTCCGACGATGGCAACCTCGAGAACCCGGGATTCCTCGACTACCGCATCCCGGTGGCGTCAGATCTGCCCATGATCGAAACCTGCATCGTGGAGGTTCCGAACCCGTCGCACCCCTATGGCGTGCGCGGCGTCGGCGAGGTGGGCATCGTGCCGCCGCTGCCGGTGATGGCCAACGCCGTGGCCGATGCCACCGGCGTGCGCATCAGCGATCTGCCGCTCTCGCCCCCGCGAGTGCTGGAAGCGCTGACGGCCGCCGAGAGCTGATCGCAACCCGAAGCCGCTGAGGCATTTCGTCGGGGCAACTCGATGGCGGTCGTTCACTTCTCGACCGACCAGCGCCAGCACACCGGCGGGACACCTGAGGTCACCATCGAAGCGGCGAACGTGCGCGACCTGGTGCGGCAACTCGCAGA
>NZ_JAPYOK010000028.1:0-2899 GCF_028283155.1 Candidatus Poriferisodalis multihospitum
CAGCACCACAGGTATATTCGGCGGTCGCCCAGCTCGGGGGTGTAGCTCAGTTGGTAGAGCGCTTCGGTCGCATCGAAGAGGCCAGGGGTTCGATTCCCCTCACCTCCACAGCTTCAGCAACGGTCGCATGAGTCCGTTCCTCTACCTGGCTGCGATTGCTGTGCCGTCGATCGCGATTGCGCTGTGCCAGTCGATGCACTCCGGCTTGCCGCGCTTGCGGCGCGCGTCCAGCGATGGAGTATTGATCGACGGCCGCTACCGGAATGTCGCCGTCAACGGCGGCGTTGCTCTCGCTGCCTACGTCGCCGGCATCGTGCTGTTGGGCGGGTACCTGGTCGACGCCGGCCGCACCTCGCGGTGGTACGCGCCGTTGCTGGTCCTGCTGCTGTATGACTTCGGCTACTACTGGCTCCATCGCGCGCTGCACTGGCGATCGCTGATGCGCAGGGTTCACTGGGTGCACCATCGAACGTCGCACCCGACGGCCGTCGATTCGCTGTACCTGCATCCACTGGAGACCGTTGCGGGCCTCGTGGTGCTGCTGGCCAGCATGGCAGCGGTCGGCCCGCTCGGGCCGGGGGCGTTTGTGGCGACGGCGATCGCGCACTCCCTCGTCAATGTGCTCGTGCACGCAAACCTGAGCATTCCGGCGCGGCTCGCGTGGCTCACGAACCACTGGTCGGCACGGCACGATGCGCACCACAGCAGCAGCGGCAACTTTGGCACCATCACACCGCTGTGGGATTGGCTGTTCGGCACTTCTGCCCGAACTCAGCACGCGTGAATCATCCCGAGCCGGCCGCAGGTCCCGTGCTCGTCACCGGCGGGTGCGGCTTCATCGGTTCTGCAGTCGTGCGTGCGTTTGCAGATGCCGGACGGGAGGTGCGTGTGGTCAATCCGCGTTGCCGTCCGTTCCGGGACGATGTGCAGTTCCTGGATCTCGACATCAGGAACGGTGCGGGACTCGCCGAGGCGTGCAACGGGGTGGAAACTGTCGTCCACTGTGCCTCGGTCGTGCAGACTCGCAATACGGCCCAGCACGAGATGTGGGAGGTGAACCATGGCGGGACGCGCAACGTCCTGGACGCGTGCCGGCGTGGCCGTGTGCGCAAGCTGGTTCACATCAGCTCTGCAAGCGTCGTGTACGAGGGCCGCGACCTCGAAGCTGGCGACGAAGGGCTGCCGTATGCCAAGGCGTCGTTGAGCGCATACGCAGACAGCAAGATCGCAGCCGAGCAAGACGTCCTGGAGTTCGCTGCCGAGGGAAGCACCAGCGCGTGTGCGCTCCGACCCCACTTGGTGTTCGGCCCCGGCGACACGCGATTCTTGCCCAACATCTTGCGGCGGGCCGACGGCGCCGGCATCCGGGAGGTGGGGACGCGCAGCAAGCTCTCCGACTTCGTCTACATCGACAACGTCGTGGACGCCATCATGGCTGCAGAGGACCAGCTCGAGCCAGGCACTCCGGTCTGCGGCCAGGCGTACTTCGTGACCAACGGCGAACCGATCGCCTTCTTCGAGTTCGTCGAGCGGCTCCTCACGGCGATGGGCTACCCACCCGTGCGCAAGCGCGTGCCCTACTGGCTCGCGTATGCCGGTGCCGGCTTGGTGGAGGCGTTCCACTCGGTTGTGCGGACGGGGGAAACCTCCGAGGACGGGCTGTCGAGGTTCGCCGTCCGGTATCTGAACACGCACCACTACTTCCGCATCGACAAGGCCAGACGCGACCTGCACTGGCGACCCCGGACGGCGCTCGAACAGGGAATCCAGCAAACCGCGGCAGCCGTGACTCGGTGACCTCCACGCTCCGGTGTCGCCCAGTTCGGACAGTTAGCGTGTATGTCTGATGGCTGAAGCTCATCTTGACATGAACGTGCCGAGACCGCGAATGAGGCACTTGGCCAGGCTCCTTGCCGCTGGCGCCGCTGCCGTACTCCTGGTCGCGGGTTGCGGGTCCGGAGCCGCCGGCGATGCCGAGACCGAGGCGTCGCAAGCAGATCCGGTGCCGGTACAGGAAACCCAGGACGTCGACTTGCTGGAGACGGTGCGGGCGCGGGGTGTTCTCAACTGCGGTGTGTACGGCGCTGCGGTGGCGTTCTCCGAGACGCAGCCCGACGGCAGCACGACCGGATTCGATGCCGACTACTGCCGTGCACTGTCCATCGTGATGCTCGGCGATGCCGATGCAGTCAACTTTGTGCCGCTCACTTCCGCGGAGCGCTTCACGGCACTGCAGACCGGCGTCATCGATGTGCTGGTGCGCAACACGACGTGGACGCAGAGCCGCGACGGCGACCTGGGGTTCGACTTCGCGCCTGTCACCTTCTACGACGGCCAGCAGCTCATGGGGCGCGTCAGCGACGGGTTCAACGCTGCGTCCACGGTGGCGGACATTGCCGGTGCGACCGTCTGCGCTACCGCGGGGACCACCACCGAAAAGAACATTGCTGATGCCGCCGACGCGGCCGGCGTGGAGATCAAGCTGGCCACGTTCGAGGATCTCGACATCATCACCGACAGCTTCATCAACGGCTCGTGCGATCTGATGACCACTGACGGATCGGGGCTGGTCGGCCGCAAAGCCAAACAGGAGGGCGATCAGGAATGGGTGATCTTCCCGGCGGCACCGTTCTCCAAGGAACCGCTGGCCCCGGTGTACCTGCCGAACCAGTCCACGTTCGGCGACATCGTCAACTGGACGGTCTACGCCACGATCATCTTCGACGAGAAGGGCATCACCTCGGCCAACGTCGATGACTTGCTGGGCAGCGGCGCACTCGATGCCGAGTCGGTGCGGCTGCTCGGAGGCGAGGGCGAGCTGCAGTCAAAGATGGGCTTGGCGCCCGATGCGTTCTACGAGGTAGTTCGCCAGATCGGGAACTATGACGAGATCTACACC
>NZ_JAPYOK010000029.1:0-27333 GCF_028283155.1 Candidatus Poriferisodalis multihospitum
GGCTGGACTTTGAGCTCGATCTCGACGCCGGCAGGCAGGTCGAGACGCTGGAGCGAGTCGACCGTCTTGTCGGTGGGATCGATCACGTCGATCAGGCGCTTGTGGATGCGCATCTCGAAGTGCTCGCGCGAGTCCTTGTCTTTATGGGGGGACCGCACAACCGTGTAGCGATGCTTCTCGGTCGGCAGCGGCACCGGGCCCCGCACCTTGGCGTTGGTACGCAGCACCGTCTCGGTGATCTTCTGCGCCGACTGGTCCACGATCTCGTGGTCGTAGGCCTTGAGCCGCATCCGGATCCGAGGTGCTGCCATCTGAGTGCCTGACTGTTCGCCGGAAACCCGGGTTACTGGACGATCTTGGTGACCCGGCCGGCGCCCACAGTGCGCCCGCCCTCACGGATGGCGAAGCGCAAGCCCTCGTCCATCGCGATCGGGTTGATCAGCTCGACGGTCATCTCGGTGTTGTCGCCCGGCATGCACATCTCGGTGCCCGACGGCAGCTCGACCACACCGGTGATGTCGGTGGTGCGGAAATAGAACTGCGGGCGGTAGTTCGAGAAGAACGGCTTGTGCCGCCCGCCCTCGTCCTTGGTGAGCACGTAGACCTGCGCCTCGAACTTGGTGTGCGGGGTGATCGCGCCCTTGCGGGTGCAGACCTGGCCGCGCTCCACCTCGTCCTTGCCGGTGCCACGCAGCAGCAGGCCGACGTTGTCGCCCGCCTGGCCCTGGTCGAGGATCTTGCGGAACATCTCGACGCCGGTCACCGTGGTGGTCTGCGTGTCGCGGATGCCCACGATCTCGACCTCGTCACCGGAGTTGATGATGCCCTGCTCGATCTTGCCGGTCACCACGGTGCCGCGGCCGGTGATCGAGAAGACATCCTCGATCGGCATCAGGAACGGGCGCTCGGTGTCGCGCTCGGGCTCGGGCACGTAGGTGTCGACTGCGTTCATCAGCTCGACGACCTGCTCGGCGGCAGCCGCATCGCCTTCCAGCGCGTTCAGCGCGGAGACGCGAACCACCGGGACGTCGTCGCCGGGGAACTCGTACTCGCTGAGCAGCTCGCGTACCTCGAGCTCGACGAGCTCGAGCAGCTCCTCGTCGTCGACCATGTCGACCTTGTTGAGGGCCACCACGATGTAGGGCACGCCGACCTGGCGGGCGAGCAGCACGTGCTCACGGGTCTGGGGCATCGGGCCGTCAGCCGCGGACACCACGAGGATGGCGCCGTCCACCTGGGCGGCGCCGGTGATCATGTTCTTGATGTAGTCGGCGTGACCGGGCATGTCGACGTGCGCGTAGTGCCGGTTGGCCGTCTCGTACTCGACGTGCGCGATGGAGATCGTGATGCCGCGCTCACGCTCCTCGGGCGCCTTGTCGATCTCGTCGAAAGCCGTCGCCTGGCCGCCGACCTGTTCGGACAGCACGCGCGTGATGGCTGCCGTCAGTGTCGTCTTGCCGTGGTCGATGTGGCCCATCGTGCCCACGTTGACGTGAGGCTTGGTCCGCTCGAAACGCTCTTTTGCCATGTCGTACCCGCCTTTCGGGGTTCTGCTCGCCTATCGGGGGTGAGTGAGGTGCAGGGATGCGTAGTTCTCTTTGGTTTCTTCAAGGTCTTGAACGGTGTGAGGCTAGGGATGCCGTGGCCCAGTTCCAATGGAAAGGGCCGCATGACCGCAAACGGAAGCCGACTGCGGCCCGCCAGCAACGGCTCGGGTCATTCGCCGCGGATGCGTTTGATGATCTCCTCGGCGATGGTGCGCGGCACCTGCTCGTAGTTGTCGAATTGCATGCTGTAGGTCGCGCGGCCTTGAGTGCGGGACCGGAGGTCGTTGGCGTAGCCGAACATCTCCGACAGCGGCACCTTGGCGTCGATCACCTGGTTCACGCCGCGCAATTCCATCTGCCCGACCCGGCCGCGCCGTGAGTTGAGGTCACCGATGACGTCGCCCATGTAGTGCTCGGGCGTGACGACCTCCACCGACATGACCGGCTCCAGCAGGACCGGCCGTGCCAGCCTCGCTGCATCGCGCATGGCCATGGTGCCGGCGATCTTGAAAGCCATCTCCGAAGAGTCCACGTCGTGATGGTTGCCGTCGATCAGGTCGACGGCCACGTCCACCAGCGGGAAGCCGGCCAGCGGGCCGTTCTCCAGTGACGACTGCAAACCAGCATCGACCGACGAGATGTACTCGCGCGGGATCACGCCGCCGCGGATGCTGTCCTCGAAGACGTATCCCTCGCCGGGCTCAGACGGGCGCAGGTTGATGACCACCACTGCGTACTGACCCGAGCCGCCTGTCTGCTTGATGTGGCGGTACTCGAACTTGTCGACCGGCGCCGTGATCGTCTCGCGGTAGGCAACCTGCGGCTTGCCGATGGAGGCGTCCACCTTGAACTCCCGCAGCATCCGGTCGACCAGCACCTCGAGGTGCAGCTCGCCCATGCCTGAGATCACGGTCTGGCCGGTCTCGTCGTCGGTCTTGACCTGGAACGTGGGATCTTCCTCGCTGAGCGCCGTGAGCGCCTTGCCCAGCTTGTCCTGGTCGCCCTTGGACTTGGGCTCGACAGCGACGTGCACGACCGGGTCGGGGAAGTCGAGCTGCTCGAGCACGATCGGCTTCGACGAATCGCACAGCGTGTCGCCCGTGCGAGTGTTCTTCAGACCGATGCCCGCGACGATGTCGCCGGTGCCGATGTCGTCCCGGTCTTCGCGGTTGTTGGCGTGCATCTGCAGGATGCGCCCGATGCGCTCGCGATTGCCCGTGGTGGTGTTGAGCACCTGGCCGCCGCGCTCGAACTTGCCGCTGTACACCCGAAAATAGGTGAGCTTGCCGACGTGAGGGTCGGTCATGATCTTGAACGCCAGCGCCGAGAACGGCTCTTCGTCGCTCGGCTTGCGCTCCAGATCGTCCTTGCCATTCGTCGAGCGGCCCGCAATTGCCGGGATGTCTACCGGCGCGGGCAGGTACATCGTGACGGCGTCGAGCAGCGGCTGCACGCCCTTGTTCTTGAACGCGCTGCCGGTAAGCACCGGCACGATCTGGCCGTCGACCGTGCCCTGCCGGATCGCCCGCCGGATCGTGTCGGCATCGACCTCTTCGCCTTCAAGGTAGGCCAGCATGATGTCCTCATCGACATCGGCGAGCCGTTCGAGCAGCTTGCTGCGGTACTCGGACGCCTGATCGGCCAGATCAGCAGGAATGTCGACAATGTCGTAGGTGGCGCCGAGGTCGTCGCCTTTCCACACCACAGCGTTCATCTCGACGAGGTCCACCACGCCTTCGAAGTCGGCCTCGAGGCCGATCGGCAGCTGCAGGACAGCCGTGTTGGGGGTGAGCCGGTCCTCGATGCTGGCCAACGAGCCGAAAAACGAGGCACCCGTGCGGTCGAGCTTGTTGATGAAGCACATCCGCGGCACGCCGTACCTGTCGGCTTGACGCCAGACGGTCTCGGTCTGCGGCTCGACGCCCGCGACGCCGTCGAACACTGCCACGGCGCCGTCGAGCACCCGCAGCGAACGCTCCACCTCGACGGTGAAGTCGACGTGGCCCGGCGTGTCGATGATGTTGATGACGTGATCGTTCCAGTGGCAGGTGGTGGCGGCGGAGGTAATGGTGATGCCCCGCTCCTGCTCCTGCTCCATCCAATCCATCGTGGCGGCGCCGTCGTGGACCTCGCCGATCTTGTAATTGACACCGGTGTAGTAGAGGATCCGCTCCGTCACCGTGGTCTTGCCCGCGTCGATGTGGGCCATGATCCCGATGTTGCGGACGCGGTCGAGAGGTTGCGTTCGAGCCATTTCAGCGTTGCCCCAGTTGACCAGACATCTCGATCAGATCGCCAGCGAACCGCTCACCAGCGGATTGCTACCAGCGGTAGTGGGCGAAGGCCTTGTTGGCCTCTGCCATGCGGTGCGTGTCTTCACGCCGCTTGGCAGCCGAGCCGGTGCCGTTGGAGGCATCCATCAGCTCGTTCGCGAGTCGTTCCGACATGGTGCGCTCGCGGCGCTCGCGGGCGAAGCCCACGATCCAGCGAATTGCCAGCGCGGTGGCGCGGCGAGGGCGCACCTCGACGGGCACCTGGTACGTGGCACCGCCGACGCGACGGCTCTTCACTTCGACTTGCGGCCGGGTGTTGTCCACCGCCCGCTTCAGAATCTCGAGCGGCTCGCCGCCTGTCCGCTCGCCGACGAGATCCATCGCTTGGTACACGATGCTCTCGGCCAGCGAGCGCTTGCCGCGCCGCAGCACCTTGTTGATGAACTGGGTGACCAGCGCGGAGTCGTAGACGGGGTCGGGAGCGATGTCGCGGCGGGGCGCTGCACCTCGGCGGGGCACGTCAGGACTCCCGCTTGGCGCCGTAGCGCGAGCGTGCCTGCTGGCGGGAATTCACACCCGAAGCATCCAGCGCACCGCGGATGATCTTGTAACGGACGCCGGGCAGGTCCTTGACCCGGCCGCCGCGCACCAGCACGATGCTGTGCTCCTGCAGGTTATGGCCCTCGCCCGGGATGTAAGCGGTCACCTCGACACCGCTGGTGAGGCGCACACGGGCAACCTTGCGCAGGGCCGAGTTCGGCTTCTTCGGCGTGTGCGTGTACACGCGGGTGCAGACCCCGCGCCGCTGGGGCGAGCCCTTCAACGCCGGCGTGCGCACCTTCGTCGGCTTGGACTTTCGGCCCTTGCGGACCAGCTGCTGGATCGTGGGCACCAGAACCTCAGTGAGTTGGGAGACCCCTGCAAGTCGGGGCTGTCAGCGGGACAGGTTGCTAGCGGACAGGTCGACGGGCAGGAGTCGTGCAGATCTGCGCAATGCCCCACCCGGCAGCGCGCCGAAACCGGCCTTGAAGGCTAGGCAGCGCGCCCCAGCACGACAACCGCTCAGCTGGCGTCGGTGAATGAGGCGACGCTCTCGTCGAGACCGGCCTCGTCGGCATCGGGATCGCCGCCGATCGAAGCCAGCCACGCAGCCGGGTCCTGGGCATCCTCGGACGACCAGAACTCCATCGGCTCGTATTCGGGTGCAATCGTGTCGATATTGCGGTACACGTCCTGACCCGTGCCAGCCGGAATCAGCTTGCCGATGATGATGTTCTCCTTGAGGCCCTTCAAGCTGTCGCGACGCGACTCGATGGCCGCCTCGGTCAGCACGCGGGTCGTCTCCTGGAAGGAGGCCGCCGAGAGCCACGACTCGGTCGCGAGCGAAGCCTTCGTGATGCCCATGATGATCGGGCGGCCCTCGGCGGGGCGACGGCTCTCGGCCACCAGCTCGCGGTTGGCTTCGCGGTAGTTCCGCTGGTCGACCTGTTCGCCGGGCAGGAACGGCGAATCGCCCTGCTCGCCGACGAGCACCCGCCTGGTCATCTGGCGGATGATCAGCTCGATGTGCTTGTCATGGATCGACACACCCTGCTCGCGGTACACCTTCTGCACCTCGGAGACGAGGTACTGCTGGGTCTCGCGCACGCCGCGGATCTCGATGAGCTCCTTGGGATCGCGCGGACCGTCCACGAGCGGATCGCCGGCGCGGATGTCCTGACCGTCGGTCACGGCAAGCCGCGATATGGACGGAACCGTGTAGGTGTCCTCGGAGCCGTCATCGCCGATGACGTCGATCTGGCGTCCCCGACCGTCGTCCTCGCCGATGCGCACCACACCTGAGCGGCGGGCCAGCACGGCCTTGCCGCGCGGGGTGCGGGCTTCGAACAGCTCGACCACCCGGGGCAGACCGCCGGCGATGTTCTCGCCGCCGATGACACCGCCGGTATGGAACGTCCTCATGGTCAGCTGCGTGCCCGGCTCGCCGATGGACTGGGCAGCAATCACGCCGACCGCCTCGCCCACCTCGATGAGCTTGCCGGTCGCCAGTGATCCGCCGTAGGCCATCGCCGACACGCCGAATTCGGAGTCGTCGGTGAGCGGGGACAGCACACGGACCCGCGTGACGTCAGGATCGTCGCGCAGCGCGATCAGCTCGTCCTCGCCGATCAGCCGTCCGGCCTCAAGCACGGTGCCGTCACTGAGCGTCACTTCCGCTGCGAGGCAGCGGCTGAACAGCCTCGTGTCGAGATGGGTGCGCTTGTCCGGTCCGTCCGGGGCGACGTCCTCGATCCACAGCCCGTTCACCGGACCGGGCCGGTCGAAGGGATTCTCGCTGTTGATGATGAGCTCTTGGGCGACATCGACGAGCCGGCGGGTCAGGTAGCCCGAGTCGGCCGTGCGCAGCGCCGTGTCGACCAGGCCCTTGCGGGCGCCTGGCGTGGAGATGAAGTACTCCAGCGTGGCCAGGCCTTCCCGGTACGACGACTTGATGGGGCGCGGGATGATGTCGCCGCGAGGGTTGGCGACCAGCCCGCGGATGGCGGCAATCTGGCGCACCTGCATCATGTTCCCGCGTGCGCCGGAGCCGACCATCATGCCGATCGGGTTGAACGTGGTGCGAGACATCTCGCCTTCAAGCGAGCGACGCACCTCGTCGGTGGCGTCGGTCCAGATCTCCACTTCCTTCTGACGCCGTTCGCCGTCGGTGATGATGCCGCGCCGGAACTGGGTCTCGACGCGCTCCGCCTCGCCCTCGTGGCGTTCAAGGATCTCGGCCTTGTCGGGAGGCGTGCTCACGTCGTCGACCGAGATCGTCAAGCCCGAGCGGCTGGCGTACTCGTAGCAGAGGTCCTTGATGTGGTCGAGGCTGACGGCAATCTCGCTGGTGGAGTAGTTGTCGGACAGGGCGCGCACGATGCGGCCCATGTCGCCCTTGCGCACGGGCCGGTTCACGTACTCGAAATCGTCCGGGAGCGCAGCGTTGAACAGCGCACGGCCTGGCGTCGTGGGCGTGTAGCTGCCGTTTCCGTCGCTGAGCTGCGCAATTCGCCACTCGATGGGCTGGTGCAGCTTGAGGTGGCCGAGGTCGAGCGCCTGCTCGATCTGGTGCAGGTGACGGAAGACCGGCTTGCCGGCGCCGTCATCGCTGCTGTCATCGCTGTCCGGGCCGGTCGCCTCGGTCAGGTAGTAGCTGCCGATGAGCATGTCCAGGTTGGGCACGGTCATCGGCCGGCCGTCGGCAGGGCTCAGGAGGTTGTTGGCCGACAGCATCAGCACCCGTGCCTCTGCCTGCGCCTCCGAGGACAGCGGCAGGTGCACCGCCATCTGGTCGCCGTCGAAGTCGGCGTTGAAGGCAGCGCACACGAGCGGATGGATCTGGATCGCCTTGCCTTCCACCAGCAGCGGCTCGAAAGCCTGGATGCCCAACCGGTGCAGCGTGGGCGCCCGGTTCAGCAGCACCGGGTGCTCCTTGATGACGTCCTCGAGCACGTCCCAGACGTCGGCGCGACGCCGTTCGACCATCCGCTTGGCCGATTTGATGTTCTGCGCGATCTCCGAGTCGACCAGCCGCTTCATGACAAACGGCTTGAACAGCTCGAGCGCCATCAGTTTGGGCAGCCCGCACTGGTGCAGGCGCAGCGTGGGCCCCGCGACGATGACCGAGCGGCCCGAGTAGTCCACGCGCTTGCCGAGCAGGTTCTGGCGGAAGCGACCCTGCTTGCCCTTGAGCATGTCCGACAGCGACTTCAGCGCCCGATTGCCGGGGCCTGTCACAGGACGGCCCCTTCGGCCGTTGTCGAACAGCGCATCGACCGCTTCCTGCAGCATGCGCTTCTCGTTGTTGACAATGATCTCGGGTGCGCGCAGGTCGAGCAGACGCTTCAGCCGGTTGTTGCGGTTGATGACACGTCGGTAGAGATCATTCAGGTCAGAGGTCGCGAAGCGCCCGCCGTCGAGCTGCACCATCGGGCGCAGATCGGGCGGGATGCACGGCACGGCGTCGAGAATCATCGCCCGCGGGTCGTTGATGCGGCGCCCGTGCTCGTCTCGCCGGTTGAACGCGCTCAGGATCTTGAGGCGCTTGATGGCCTTCTGCTTGCGCTGGGCCGACAGTGGCCGGCGCCCGTCGGACGCCTCGATGGCGGCACGCAGCTCGGCCTCTTCGACGTCGAAGTCCATGTTGGCCATGAGCTGCGCGATGGCCTCGGCGCCCATGCCGCCCTCGAAGTACTGGCCGTAGCGATCCTCCAGCTCGCGCCAGAGATCCTCGTCGTCGACGATCATCCGCTCGTGCAGATCGCGCAGCGCCGCGAAGGCGCGCTCCACGAGGTCCTTCTCCTCGTTGGCCTCTTCGTCAATGGCATCGAGGTCACGCTCGGATTCGCGCTGGGCCGACCGCAGCTCGCGTTCCTTGGCGTCCTCGGCCTCGAGTTGCTTCAGCTCGTTCTCGAGCTCGGCGAGCCGCTCCGCCCGGCGCTCCGCGAGCTCCTCGTCGATGACGTCGAGCTCTTCGGCCTTCTCGGCCTCGAGCCGCGGCAGGTCAGCGTGCAGCTTCTCGCTGTCGACCTTGGTGACCAGGTTCGCGGCGAAGTAGATGACACGTTCCAGCGCTTTGGCCTTGAGCTCCTGGCGGGGGTCGAGGCCAGTCAAGAAGTACGCCAGCCATGAGCGGGTACCACGCAAGTACCAGATGTGCACGACCGGGGCCGCCAGCTCGATGTGACCCATGCGCTCGCGGCGCACCTTGGAACGGGTGACTTCCACGCCGCAGCGCTCGCAGATGATGCCCTTGAACCGGACGCGCTTGTACTTGCCGCAGCCGCACTCCCAGTCCTTGGTGGGACCGAAGATCTTCTCGCAGAACAAGCCGTCCTTCTCGGGCTTGAGCGTGCGGTAGTTGATGGTCTCCGGCTTGCGGACCTCGCCGTTGGACCATGTGCGGATGGCGTCAGCGGTTGCCAGGCCGATCCGGATGTCAGAGAAGTCGTTGACGTCGATCATGCGTTGTGTCCGGCCCTGTGTCTGTTTCGGTGGTGCGAGTTCTTGATGTTTCGGTTGCGCTGCATCGGCTGTGCGGTGTCGCTGCGCTGATCACATGCGCTGCTGGCGGCGCAGCTCGTCTTCTTCGTCGGTGCCGCGCTCGGGTCGGCTGATGTCGATGCCCAGCGATTCCTCGGCACGGAAGACGTCCTCGTCGAGACCCTGGATGTCGATCTGCTGCCCGGCTGTCGACATGACCTCGACGTTGAGGCACAGCGCCTGCATTTCCTTGATGAGCACCTTGAAGCTCTCAGGGATGCCGGGCTCGGGGATGTTCTCGCCCTTGACGATGGCCTCGTACACGCGCACCCGGCCCAGCACGTCGTCGGACTTGATGGTGAGCAGCTCCTGCAGGCAGTAGGCAGCGCCGTACGCCTCAAGCGCCCACACCTCCATCTCGCCGAAGCGCTGGCCGCCGAATTGCGCCTTGCCGCCCAGCGGCTGCTGGGTGATCATCGAGTACGGCCCCGTCGAGCGGGCGTGGATCTTGTCGTCGACAAGGTGTGCCAGCTTCAAGATGTAGCTGTAGCCGACCATGATCGGCTCGTCGTAGGCCTCGCCGGTGCGTCCGTTGAAGAGCACCGTCTTGCCCGAGCGGGTCATCAGGCGTTCGCCGGTCACCGATTCGGGCCGCAGGTTCTCGAGCGTCTGCTGGATGGTGGGATGCCGTCCGGCGGCCTCCTCCTCGTCCCAGCGCGCCCCGTCGAACACCGGTGTGGCAATGAACACCGACGGCTCGGTGGTGGGGCGGGTCTTGCGGGCAGTGTTGCTGACCGGCTCCTTGCCGATCATCTCTTCCTTGCCGCCCTCGTCGGTGGCCTTCCAGCCCCAGCGTGCTGCGTAGCCCAAGTGGGCTTCGAGCACCTGGCCGACGTTCATGCGGCTCGGCACCCCCAGCGGGCTCAGGATGATGTCAACCGGTGTGCCGTCGGCCAGGTACGGCATGTCCTCGGTCGGGAGGATCTTCGAGATCACGCCCTTGTTGCCGTGACGCCCAGCGAGCTTGTCGCCCACGCTGATCTTGCGCTTCTGGGCCACATACACGCGCACGAGCTGGTTCACGCCTGGCGGCAGCTCGTCGTCGGCGTCGCGACTGAACACCCGAATGTCGGTGACCACGCCGTTCTCGCCGTGAGGCACCTTGAGCGAGGTGTCGCGCACCTCGCGGGCCTTCTCGCCGAAGATGGCACGCAGCAGCCGTTCCTCGGGCGTGAGCTCGGTCTCGCCTTTGGGAGTGACCTTGCCCACCAGCACCGCGCCCGGCTCGACTTCGGCACCGATGCGCACGATGCCCTGCTCGTCGAGGTCGGCGAGGATGTCGTCGGCCAGGTTGGGGATGTCCCGGGTGATCTCCTCGGGACCCAGCTTGGTGTCGCGGGCGTCGATCTCGTACTCGTGAATGTGGATCGACGTGAGCACGTCGTCCTTCACCAGACGCTCCGACAGGATGATGGCGTCCTCGTAGTTGTAGCCCTCCCAGGCCATGTAGGCCACCAGGAGGTTCTTGCCCAGCGCCAGCTCGCCGTGATCGGTGGACGGTCCGTCCGCGATGACGGCCTGAGGCTCCACGCGATCGCCGACGCGAACGAGCGCTCGCTGATTGATGCAGGTGTCCTGGTTGGAACGTCGGAACTTGAGCAGCGGGAATTCGTGCCGCTTGCCGTCGTCTCCATCGATGACGATGCAGTCGCCGGCGACTTCGGTCACTTCGCCGCCGATGCCCTGACGGTCGCCCATGTCGTCTTCGACTTCGGCAAGCACCATCTCGGCGGCATCGGCCATGGCGAGACCTTCGATGCCGGTGCCGATGTAGGGGGCCTCGGCCCGCAGCAGCGGCACCGCCTGACGCTGCATGTTGGCGCCCATGAGTGCCCGGTTGGCGTCGTCGTGCTCGAGGAACGGGATCAGCGCTGTGGCCACCGACACGATCTGCTTCGGCGAGACATCCATGAGCTGGACTTCCGATGCCGGCACGTAGCTGATCTCGGTGGTTGCGGCGAAGTAGGTGTCGCGCTCCATCTGCAGCCGCAGATCCTCCAGGCTGGCGCCCTGGGGGCTCTTGCGCACGAGCACGCGGGGATTGCGGAATGATCCGTCGGGGTTGAGCGGCGCGTTGGCCTGGGCGACCACGAACTCCTCTTCCTCGTCCGCGGTCAGGTAACGCACCTCGCTGGTGGCCTTGCCGTCCTTGATGACCCGGTAGGGAGACTCGATGAAGCCGAACTCGTTGACGCGGGCGAAAGTGGCCAGCGCCCCGATCAGGCCGATGTTCGGACCCTCCGGCGTCTCGATGGGACACATGCGGCCGTAGTGGCTGAAGTGGACGTCGCGCACCTCGAAGCCGGCCCGTTCGCGCGACAGGCCGCCAGGGCCGAGCGCGGACAGTCGGCGGCGGTGGGTGAGGCCCGACAGCGGGTTCACCTGGTCCATGAACTGGCTGAGCTGGCTGGTGCCGAAGAACTCCTTGGTGGCCGCGACGACCGGGCGGATGTTGATCAGCGTCTGCGGCGTGATGGCCTCGACGTCCTGGGTGGTCATGCGCTCGCGCACAACCCGCTCCATGCGGCTGAGGCCGATGCGCACCTGATTCTGGATCAGCTCGCCGACGGAGCGAATGCGACGGTTGGCGAAGTGATCCTGATCGTCCAGGCGGTAGCCGGGCTCGGCGTTAGCCAAGTGCAGCAGGTAGCTCGCCGTGGCGAGGACTTCGCTGCGGGTGAGCACCGTGGAATCGGGATCGGGACGGATCAGCTCTGGGTGCTCGAGCGCGTCGGGATGATCGGCGTCGATGAAATCCAGACCGAACAGCTCGGATACGCGGTCGAGCTCGGGCCCAAGCTTGCGGTTCAGCTTGTAGCGGCCGACCTTGGACAGCGAGTACCGGCGCTCGTCGAAGAACGCATTCTGGAAGTAATTGGACGCGGCATCCGGGGTGGCCACCTCACCAGGGCGCACCCGCTTGTACAGCTCGAGGAGCGAATCCTGCTGATTGGGCGCAACGTCTCGGTCCTTGTCCCACTGGGGCTCCAGGAAGTCGAAGTGCTCGACGAACCGCTCGAGCAGGCCGGGGTGGCGGTCTTCGCCGTAGCCGAGCGCTCGCAGCAGCGAGAAGATGCTGAGGCGGCGCTTGCGGGCCACCCGGCTGCCGGCAGTGGGATCTTTGCCCGGCTTGTGCTCGACGTCGAACTCGATCCACTCGCCGCGGTAGGGGTGAATGGTTGCCGTCACCAGCTGGTGCTTCGACATATTGCGCAGCCGGTAGCGCTCACCGGGCTGGAAGATGACGCCGGGCGAGCGCACGAGCTGGCTCACCACCACCCGCTCGGTGCCATTGATGATGAACGTGCCCTTGGGGGTCATCATCGGGAAATCGCCCATGAACACCGTCTGGGCCTTGACCTCACCGGTGTGAGCGTTCTTGAACTCGGCGCGCACGAAGATCGGCGCCGAGTAGGTCATGTCGCGTTCCTTGCACTCCTCCACGGAGAACTTGGGCGGCGGTCGCAGATCCTCGTCGTAAGGGTCGAACGAGAAGACGAGCTGGAGATGCCCGCCGAAGTCGCTGATGGGGCTGATGTCTGAGAAGGTCTCAGCGAGCCCGACATCGAGGAATCGTTGGAAGGAATCCTTCTGGATGGACACGAGGTCCGGGAGTTCCAGGACTTCATCGAGGTTGCCGAACGAATAGCGTTCGCGGCCGACACGAGACGACAACGGACTCTCCTAGTGGTTCAGTTGTTCGGGATGGGTCACCGGCGACTGCCCGCGGCAGGCGACGGGGGGCTGGAAGCGCGCGCAGTCGCAGGCGTCCGCAGCAAACAGGGAGCCCACCGCTGGGCCTCGGTGCTGGGGACTGGTGGGTGCGCGAATGGGGAGGCCACCTGTGCCACGGCCTTGGCAACGCTATCCAGCAACGCTGGGCGCCACAACCGCCACACGCGGCATGCGGTGAGAAATGCGCGCGCGTCTAGGACAGTTCGACGCTGGCGCCGACTGCCTCGAGGGCTTCCTTGGCCTTGTCGGCGTCGGCCTTCGGCACGCCTTCGAGCACAGGCTTCGGGGCAGCCTCCACCAGATCCTTGGCCTCCTTGAGTCCCAAGCTGGTGAGCGAGCGCACCTCCTTGATGACCTGTACCTTCTTGTCGCCGATCGCGGTCAGCGTGACGGTGACCTCATCGGCAGCCTCCTCGGCGGCCTCGCCGTCGGTGTCACCGCCAGCAGCAGCGGCAGCCACCATCATCGGGGCGGCGGCAGCAGCGGTGACGTCGAAGCGCTCTTCGAACGCCTTCTTCAGCTCGACCAGCTCGAGCACCGTCATGTTGCCGATGGCGTCGAGGATCTCTTCGGTGGACGTGCTCATTGGTTGTTCTCCATATCAATTTGGGCTGGATCAATTTGGGCTGGGTCTGACGGATCGCTGTTGGGGTCGTCTGATGCGGCACCTTCGGGCTCAGGAGCGGCATCGTCCGCGGCCGCGCTGGCATCGGCTTGGTCGGCTCGAGCCGCCGGCGCCTCGTCGGAAGCCGGACTGTCCGGCGTCTTGTCGATCAGCGCTTGGACGAGGCCCGACACTTCACTGATCAGGTTGTTCATCATCGAGGCCAGCGCGTTGAGCGGCGCGGAGAACGCTCCGAGCATCTGCGCCATCAGCTCATCGCGCGACGGCAGGTCAGCCAAGTCACGCACCTGAGCGTCGCTGAGCAGCGTGCCCGCCAGCACGCCGCCCTTGATGATCAGCGCATCGTGCTCCGCAGCGAACGTGCGCAGGGCCTGAGCGGCGGCCGAGGGATCTTTGCCGCAGAAAGCGAGCGCCGTCGGACCTAGAAGCAGGTCGAGCGTTCCGGCCGGCGCATCAGCCGACAGCGCCCGACGGACCAGGGTGTTCTTGTAGATCTTGTAGCGGCAGTCGGCATCGATGAGGCGGCCTCGCAGATCTGCCATCTCTGCCACGTCCAAGCCCCGGTACTCGGTGAACAGCACTGCTTCGGCATCGTTGAACCGCTGGCGGACCTCGTCCACTACGGCCACCTTGTCGGCCCGCGGCGCGCGCCCCTCAGCCGTCGTTGCTGTCGCCATGGTGGGGACCTCCTGTGCTGCGGGGTGTGCGGTGATCGGGCGGTTGGATCGCTCCCGGTCCCAGAACGGGCACCGGTCCGCAGACCAGACAGAACCGCCTCCCGACGCAGACGCGCACAGGAAAACCGTCCGCCTCATCAGGCTCGACCCGTGCTGCTCACCCGATACGGGCGAGCCCCTGAACATGGTTCAGACGGGGCCGATTTCAGGCCGGAGCCACCGGAGTTCTACGGCGAGCAAGTTGTGGAGTGGCGAACGCTACCGGTCGCGCCCGGCGATTCAACTGCCGGCTCAGCCTCAGTTGTATGTAGTGGGGTCGATGCGGACGCCTGGGCCCATGGTTGACGACACCACCATCTTGCGCACGTAGCGACCCTTGGCACCAGCTGGCTTCGCCCGTGCGAGTTCATCCATGACTGCTGCCAGATTGGCGTTCAGGTCCTCAGGGGCGAAGCTCACCTTGCCGATCGCCAGATGCACGTTGCCGTACCGGTCGGTGCGGTACTCGACCTTGCCGCCCTTGAACTCGCCCACAGCCTTGCCTACATCGGGCGTCACCGTTCCGGACTTCGGATTCGGCATGAGGCCACGGGGGCCAAGCACCTTGCCCAGACGGCCCACTACGCCCATCATGTCCGGCGTCGCGATCGCCACGTCGAAATCGGTGTATCCAGCTTCGACACGCTCGGCCAGATCGGCGCCGCCCACGACATCGGCCCCCGCTTCGGATGCTTCGGCCGCTGCGTCACCCTGCGCGAATACCGCAACGCGCACATCACCGCCGGTGCCCGAAGGCAGTGCGACGGTGCCGCGCACCATCTGGTCGGCCTTACGTGGGTCGACGCCGAGCCGCACCGACAGATCGACCGATTCGTCGAACTTGGCCGGTGCCAGCGTCCGCACCATGTCAATGGCCTGGGCAGGCTCGTGCATCATCTGCCGGTCGTACCGTCGGGTCGCCTCGGCGTACTTCTTCCCTGACATCTCGTGTTCTCCTCAGCCGGCGACTTCGATGCCCATCGAGCGCGCGGTGCCGATCACCTGCAGCTTGGCGTTCTCAAGATCGCGTGCGTTGAGATCGGGCATCTTCGTCGCGGCGATCTCGGCCACCTGAGCCTGGGTGACATGCGCCACGGTCTCGCGGCCGGGATTGTCGGCCGCCTTCTCCAGCCCCGCCGCCTGGCGCAGCAGCACCGACGTCGGCGGCGTCTTCGTGATGAACGTGAACGACCGGTCTTCGAAGATCGTGATCTCTGCGGGCACGATCGTGCCGCGCTGGCTCTCGGTCTTGGCGTTGTACTCCTTGCAGAAGTCCATGATCGCGACGCCGTGCGGGCCGAGCGCCGTGCCCACCGGGGGCGCGGGCGATGCCTGCCCGGCCGGGATCTGAATCTTCACCACCGCGCTCACCCGCTTGCGGCCCGCAGCGGGTCGTGCCGGGTTGTCTGCCATCTGGTGCTCCTTGAGTCTGTGCTGCTTGGCCCTCGCAGGGGCTCGGGTCTGTGCTGAGTCGCCCTCGCAGGGGCTCAGATCTTTGCGACTTGGACGAAGTCGAGCTCGACGGGGGTCTCGCGGCCGAAGATGTTCACCAGCACCTTGACCTTCAGCTGCTCCTCGTTGATCTCGATGACCTGACCCTGGAAGTCGGAGAACGGGCCCTCCTTGATGCGCACGCCCTCGTCGATCTCGAAGATCATCGACGGCTTGGTGCGGCGCGGCATCTCGGGCCCGTCGTCGGGCTCGGCCAGGAACGCCTCCACCTCCCTGCGGCGCAGGGGTGACGGCTTGCCGCCCGGACCCGCGTAGCCGGTGACCCCCGGCGTGCTGCGGATCATGTGGTGGGCCTCGTCGCTGGGACGGCAACGGATCAGCAGGTAGCCGGGAAAGACCTTCTTCTTGGCGACAACCTTGCGGCCACCCTTGAACTCGATCACGTCCTCCATGGGGATGGCGACTTCGAGAATCCGGTCCTCCATGTCGAACGTGCCGATCCGGGCTTCGAGGTTCTGCTTCACCTTCTTCTCGTAACCCGACTGTGTGTGCACGACAAACCAGCGACCCGGCCGGTCGTACGGCGAGACCCGCTTGGTCTCCGGCTCGTCAACGGCGAGCAGTTCGTCCTCAGTGAGCACGTCGACGGCGCCGGCCTCATCGGCGGCACCTGCCCCCTCAGTCGCCTCGGCTGGCTCGGCGCCCGGACCCATCAGGGTGGTCGCCGTCTGGGTGCTCAGCAACCGGCGTGCGGTCGCCATCGGGTCGGTTTCGGGCTCTGCGGGGGTGTCGGTCAGGTCGCTCATGTTCGTCAGCTCAGATGCTTGTCAGTTCACGTCGAAGAGGCGAAGGACGCCTTCACCCAGAATCCAGTCGAATCCGGCGATCATCGCCGTCAGTATCACGATGGTGATGAACACGACGACCGAGTAGTTGACGATCTCGGCGCGGGTCGGCCAGATCACCTTCTTCAGCTCGGAGCGGACCTCGCCCACGAACTGCGCTGGTCCGGCTCGCTCGGTGGTCGGTGATGCCGGAGCTGCCTGACGCCGCTCGCGCCTTCCGGCAGGCGCGCCGTCAGCCCCCATCTCGCCCTGACGCTGCAGGTGACGGCGTGTGCGTCGGTTCATGGCCATCGGAACTGTCTCCGGCCTCGATTTCTCAGGGACTTGCTGTCGGGGGCTTGGGCATGGTCAGTCCGCCGGGCTGACGGTCCAAACCGGCGGAATCGCAGGGCAGGAGGGACTCGAACCCGCAACCGCCGGTTTTGGAGACCGGTGCTCTACCAAATTGAGCTACTGCCCTCAGCGTCGGCGCATCGCGTGCGATACGCGGGTGACACTCAGTGCGGGCCTTCTTGGCGAATGTCCGCCGCAACAGGCTACCGGCAGCGATCTGGGTCGCGTCCAGAGGTGTCTTGTGAGGAGTCTGGTAGCGGGACTGGGACTCGAACCCAGGACCTCACGATTATGAGCCGTGCGCTCTGACCAACTGAGCTATCCCGCCTTGCGGGCCGCAGGGTAGCGGCGAGCCCCGTGCCGGAATCGAACCGGCGACACCAGCCTTACCATGGCTGTGCTCTGCCTACTGAGCTAACGGGGCGACGCTCGTGCGCCATCGCCAGCGATGTGCGCCGAACATTGTGGGGTCCGGAGTGTATCTGCGACCCTTCGGTAGCTTCGCTGCCATGCGAACCCGGCTGGCCACGATGGCCGATGCCGATGCGATCGCGGAGATCTACAACCGCGAGGTCACCGACGGCACGGCGACGTTCGACATGGTGCCGCGCACGCCGACAGAACAGGCCGCCTGGATGGGCGACCACTCGGGCGCCTACCCGTGCATCGTGGCGGTGCCAGACAACGCTGATGCCGAGGTCAGCGGCACGGTGCTGGGCTGGGCCTGCCTGTCGCCCTACCGCACCCGGCCGGCGTACTCGACCAGCGTCGAGGATTCCATCTACGTGCACCGCGACCACCAGGGACGCGGCGTGGGCAGCCTGCTGCTCGGCGACTTGGTGGCGCTGGCCGATGAGCACGGCTTTCACGCTGTATTCGCCCGGATCGCCGACGCCGGTGCTGCGTCGGTAGCGCTGCACGCCAAGCACGGTTTCGAGCTCGTCGGTGTGGAACGGGAGGTGGGACGCAAGTTCGGGCGCTGGCTCGACGTGACGCTTATGCAGCGCCTGCGCCCCGCCTGAATCGCTCCGTCAGCGGTGCTGTTGGCGAGCTAGAAGTGCCAGGGGAACTGCTCGTATTCGGGGTCGCGCTTTTCCAGGAAGGCGTCACGGCCCTCCGCGGCCTCATCCGTGCCGTAGGCCAGCCGGGTGGCCTCGCCGGCGAACACCTGCTGGCCCACCAGGCCGTCGTCGATCAGGTTGAACGCGAACTTGGCCATGCGCTGTGCCGTGGGTGAACGGGAGACGATTTCGGCCGCCCACTCCAGCGCCACGGATTCCAGCTTGATGTGAGGAACGACCGCGTTCACGTCACCCATATCGAAGCGTTCCCAGGCGGTGTAGGTGCGGCCGAGGAAGAAGATCTCGCGGGCCTTCTTCTGGCCGATCTGGCGGGCGAGGTAGGCCGAGCCGAAACCCCCGTCGAAGCTGGCCACGTTGGTGTCGGTCTGGCGGAAGCGGGCGTGCTCTTCGGAGGCGATGGTGAGATCGCACACGACATGGAGGCTGTGCCCGCCGCCGGCCGCCCAGCCGCTCGCCACGCAGATCACCACCTTGGGCATCATGCGGATGAGCCGCTGACACTCCAGGATGTGCAGGCGCCCGGTGCGGGCCGGGTCGATGTCGTCGGCGGTCTCGCCGTCGGCGTAGCGGTAGCCGTCCTTGCCGCGGATGCGCTGGTCGCCGCCCGAGCAGAACGCCCAGCCGCCGTCGGCCGGCGCGGGGCCGTTGCCGGTCAGCAGGATGCAGCCCACGTCAGGGGTCTGCCGGGCGTGGTCCAGCGCCCGGTACAGCTCGTCGACGGTGTGCGGGCGAAAGGCGTTGCGCACATCGGGCCGGTCGAAGGCAATGCGCACCGTGCCGTGCTCGTTGGCGCGGTGGTAGGTGATGTCGGTGAAATCGAACCCGTCGATGTCGCTCCAGCGCGACGGATCGAAGATGTCCGAGACGTGTGGCAAGAACGGCATGGGGAATCCTGGGCCGGCGGCGTGAGGACAGGTGGGGGCACGGTATTGGATCGAGCCACGGTTCCGGCCGTTGCGCGGCCCGCGGCTGCGCCGGGCGCCAGCGGCCCGGCCCGGCTGCGGGGCTGCGTGCGAGACTGCGAGCCGATCATCGGGGGACTGTCCCCTGCCCGAGCGCTCACCGAAGGGACGGCGATATGAAATTCGGACTGAGGTACTGCAACACCGGCAAGTTCGCCATGGACACGGCCCTCGCGACCGAGCTGGTACAAGCCGGTGAGGCCGCCGGCTTCGAATCTGCGTGGACGGTGGAGCACACGGTCATCCCGTCGGGCTACCAGTCGCAGTACCCGTACAGCCCTGACGGCAAGATGGCCGGCGGCGTCGAAGACCTGCTGCTGCCCGACCCGCTCATGTGGATGGCCTACATGGCAGGAGTGACGTCCACCATCAACTTCGGCACCGGCATCCTGATCGTGCCCCAGCACAGCCCGGTGGTGTGCGCCAAGCAGATCGCCACGCTCGACCACATGTCGGGCGGACGGGTGCTGCTGGGCATCGGGGTGGGTTGGATGCGCGAGGAGTTCGACGCCATCGGCGTCGGCGATCACTTCGACGACCGGGGGCGGCGCACCGACGAGTACGTGGCCGCCATGCGCGAGCTGTGGTCGGCCGAGCGGCCGACCTTCCACGGCGAGTTCGTGAACTTCGACGCTGCGTACTGCCGGCCGCAGCCGGTGAACGGCTCGGTGCCGATTATCGTGGGCGGCGACTCGAAGGTGGCAGCGCGGCGGGCCGGGCGGCTCGGCGACGGCTACTTCCCCGCCCGGGGCGCGCCGTGGAACCTGATCGACCTGGCCCGCCAGACGGCCGCTGAGCACGGCCGCGATCCCGATGCGCTGGAGATCACCGTGCAGCTGCCCGCCGACCTCGAAGAGATTCCAGAGCTGGCACGCCGCGGCGTCAGCCGGATCGCGGTACCCGTGTCACCGATGGCCGGGCTGCAGACGGTCATCTCCACGCCCGACGACGCCAGCGCCTGGGCCGACACCATCGAGCGCTTCGCCGACCTCTAGCCGCGACGAGCATGCGAAGATCGAACTAAATCGAGACTTATCGAAAGGGCCCGAGAACTACGGAGCGCAACGGCGGGACGGACCCATTCCAACAACATGAGCCGTGCGCTGGGTCCGCCCCGCTCGTAGCAGCCAGCGTAGACGCGCCGGGCTTGCTAGCAGAAACGGAATTCCGCCAAGTCGTCGCGGGCGTATTGGTCGGGCAGTGCTACTTCCCAGACCAGGTAAGCCTCCATCGCAGCCTTGGCCACCGCGGCGTCGGTGGGGTCGTAGGGCAGCGGGGGCTGGCGTGAACGGATCGCGGAGGCAGTCTCGTCGCCGCTCTGAGTGACCAGCTCAGCGTCGCCGGTCCAGCCAGGCTCGAGCACCCACGCGTCCCAGCCCATCTGGATGAGCCACGACGCGGTCATGGTGGCGCCGATGCCGTCGCCGTCGGCGAGCACCACCCGCGCTCCTGCGCGTGCTGTCGGCGAGCCACTCGTCGAGTTGGGCATGATCGATCGTGCGCACCCTGCAGCGCTCTGCCACCGCCTGCGCAGCCGCCGCGGCTTGGGCACGGCCGGCCTCGCTCGGATCGGGGGCCAGCTCGTCGCGGCCGTGCTCCAGCTCGAGCCCGGCCAGCTCCCAGCCCATCGTGCCGTCTTTCAGCGCGTACACGGCATTGGGCAGGCCCGCCGAGCGCAGCGACTGCGCTCCCATGATGCTGCGGGTCCGCCCGGCGCAGTTGACGACCACCGTGGTGCCGTCATCGATCAGGTCACCCACGCGGCGCACCAGCTCTCCACCGGGGCACGACCGACCGGTCGGGATACTCATGCGGTTGAACTCGCGGCGCGTACGCGAGTCCACCACCACCAAGTCCCGACCCTCGGCCAGCCAACCGGCTAGCTCGGTCGCGGTGACATGCGGGGTACCGAAGTGCTCCTCGACCAGCTCGCCGAACAGCTTCGACGGCACGTTGATGCCCGAGTACAGCTCGCCGCCCGCGGCCGCCCACGCGTCGATGCCGCCGTCTAGCACCGCCGTGTCGGCGTAGCCGAGCACCGTGAGCTCCAAGGCGACGGCAGCAGCCTCTCTTCCGCCGTCGTCACAGATCACCACCGACGTGCCCAGCCGTGGGATGCGCGCTGCCACTTCGAGGCCCACATGGCTGAGGGGCAGATTCGCTGCGTACAGCAAGTGGCGCTGGGTGAACTCGGTGGGCTCGCGGGCATCGATCAGCGCCAGCTCGGTGCCGTCGCCGCGCAGCAGCCCTCGATGCCGCTCCATCAACTCGGTTGCCGTGATCGTGGGAACGTCAGCCATCACACGTCCCTCGACGCCGGGGCACGAGGATGCGTGGACTCGCGAACCTTCTCACAGCGCCGCTCCTTGGCTCCCGCTCTTGTTCCCCATGCTGATGCGATTGGGATCACGGGCCGCTCGGCTCTAGCCGCACCGGTGACAGTTCAGGCGGCGGCCGTTGCTGGGTGGCCCGGGCGGGCTTCGATGATGCTGCTGGAGTCAGCGAACTCCCGCCACTCGCCTTCATCGGCGTTCCAGTACCGGCGACCGGTCATGTTCTCCATTGCCAGCCCGTAGCAGTGGAAGTTGGTCGAAGCGCCCTCGATGTGAATCGAGTGCACGTCGTGCCCGAGCATTGCGACGCCGGTGCCGCGCTCGACCATCTCCTCGCGCTCGACGTGCGGCTCGCCTTCGCCTGCACAGCAGTCGTAGAAGCGGTTCAGCTCCTGGCCGCGCATTCCCACGATGACGGCCCAAGTGAGGTGCTCATGCGGCGGCGCCGACGTGCCTTCACCGACGCTCTGGACATACAGCGCCAGCGTGCCGTCGTCGTTCTGGGCGAGCCGGTAGTTGTGCGAGCCGCGCTCGCCGTGAGGGGCCGGGAACTCCGCAGCCGGGAACAGGTGCTCGTGGGTGGCGAGCTCCAGCAGCCGTTCCTTGATGCGGGCGATGCCGGCCCGGTCGATGCCGCCGTGCTCACGGCCATGCGCATCGATCTTGGCGATGTCGTCCATCGCGTCCGCGACCGCCGCGGCCCGCTCCGAAACCCTGTTCGCCGCGGCATCCGATGCACTCATGGCTTCCTCCCCCACTTCAGCCTCTCCGCGCATCGTAGGCAATGCCGCTGCCGTAGCAGTGCCGCCTGCCGAAACCGCTGACGTCGCGGCTTCGACGCTCAGAACAGGGTGAGGTACTGGTCGACCTCGCCGACGGTGACGACGCTGTGGTGCGCCAGGAACTCTGCTTTCTTGGTTTGTACGAAGTAGTCGCGGTAGGGGCCTTCGGCGGTGTCGCCCAGTCCAGCGGCGAGCACTTCGGAGGTCGCCATTTCCTCGGCGGCGTGCAGCAGCGTGGGCGGCAGCACGGCGATTCCCTTCGCCGCCACGTCTTCGGCAGACATGGCGTGCAGGTTGTCCGTGTTGGGCTCGCCAGGGTCGATGCCGTTGTCGATGCCGTCAAGCCCGCAGGCGAGGTACGCCGCGAACATCAGGTACGGGTTGGCGGCCCCGTCGCCGAGGCGAATCTCGATCCGGTCGGGCTCGGGGATGCGGATCATCTGCGTGCGGTTGTTGCCGCCGTACGCCGCATACGCCGGCGCCCAGGTGGCACCCGAGGTGGGCGCGCCCACCCCCATGCGCTTGTAGGAGTTGACGATCGGGCACACCACCGCCACCAGCGAGCGGGCGTGGCGCAGCAGCCCGCCCACGAACTGGTAGGCGAGGTCGCTCAGGCCCAAGCCCTTGGTGTCTGGCCCGCCGGCCGTGCCACCGATGAACAGCGGATCGTCGGTGTCAGCGGTCCACAGGCTCAGGTGGGTATGCAGCCCGTTGCCGGTCTTGTCGGCGAACGGCTTGGGCATGAAGGTGGCGTAGCGACCATCGCGCTGGGCCAGCGTGTGCACCATCAGCCGGAACAGGATCAGCCGATCGGCAGTAGTCAGGGCGTCTGAGTACAGCCAGTTCTGCTCGTACTGGCCGTTGGCGTCCTCGTGGTCGTTGGCGTAGTTGCCCCAGCCCATGGCGTCGAGGTTCTTGGACACCGCTTCGAGGTGCGGCAGCATCCGGGTGAGGCCCCTGGCGTCGTAGCAGGGCAGGGTCAGGTTGTCGCGGTCGTCGGCCACGGCCAGCGAGCCGTCCTCGTTGCGCACCACCAGCGAGTACTCGGCCTCCACGCCGCACTTGAGCACCAGGTTGCGCTCAGCGGCTGCCTCCAATGCCCGGCGCAGGATCACCCGCGGCGCATACGGCCACAGCTCGCCCTCCACGGTGGGATCGCACTGCATGGCAGCCACGTTCGGCTGCCACGGAAGCTGGGTGTACGAGGCAGGATCGGGCAGGGCCAAGATGTCGGGGCTGGAGGGGTCTTGACCCATCGGGCCGGCGGCGAAACCGGCAAAGCCGGCGCCATCGCTCATCAGCCCGTCCAAGGCGCTGACCGGCACCAGCTTGGCGCACGGCTTCCCGTGCATCTCCACGAACATGGCGTAGATGAACTCCACGCCGTCGGCCTCGGTCTTGGCCCGGATTTCTTCGAGTGCGTCAGTCGCGCTGCTCATGATTCGCCCCCCGGCGTGTTCGGATCGAGGCCGCCAGATCGTCGGCCATGCCCCCGCGCGCACAGTAGTCAACGAAAGCAGACAGCCTGAATGGGATCCGCAGGCATCTGGCCACAGGAGGCGAAGCGCTACGGTGCGGGAGGCCCGACGGACAGACGTAGGGATCGTGGGGCTGGGGGTGCGCCATGTGCGGGATTGTGGGCTTGTTCTGCAAGACCGAAACGCACCGGCACGAGCTGGGACGGCTGACCGAAGTCATGCTCGCCGAGATGGGCGACCGCGGACCCGACAGTGCCGGATTTGCCGTGTATGACGCTGGCGTTCCCGGTCGCACTCGCATCACCGTGCTGGCCGAAGGGCTCAAGGTGGACTGGGGTCCTGTGGCCGCGGCCCTCGAGGCGACCTTGGGCGCAGAGGTGACCGTCGCGGCGGTGCATGACCACGCGGTGTTCTCCACCGACGGGGACGGCCGTAGCGCCCGCCAGTGGATCATCGACAACGTGGCGGGCGCGACCGTGCTGGCCCAAGGCAACAAGATCGAGATGTTCAAAGCCGTGGGCTACCCAGACCTCGTCGCCGAGCGTTACGACCTGGCATCGCGCACCGGCACCCATGCGCTGGCGCACACCCGCATGGCCACCGAATCGGCGGTAACCACCAACGGCTCTCACCCGTTCTCCACCGGCTCGGACACCTGCCTGGTGCACAACGGCTCGCTGTCGAACCACAACCGGCTGCGCCGCCAGCTCGAAGGCCACGGCGAGTCATTCCAGACCGAGAACGACTCCGAGGTCGCCGCCGGTTACCTGGCCTGGCGGATGCGCTCGGGCGACTCCATCTCGGAGGCATTGGAAGGCGCTCTCGGCGACCTCGACGGCTTCTACACCTTCGCCATCGGCGTCGCCGACGGGTTCGCCATCCTGCGCGACCCCATTGCCTGCAAGCCTGCAGTGGTGGCCGAGACCGACCACTGGGTCGCCATGTCGTCTGAGTACCGCGCTATAGCCCGCCTGCCCGGTGCGCTGGATGCCGAGGTTTGGGAGCCGGAGCCGGCTCGCATCTACACCTGGAGCCTCGCGGCGTGAGCGCAGCGGTGCGGACGTTCGACCTCGCCGAATCGGCCCGGCGCAAGCTCAACCAGGCACTGCACGAGGCTGCCGACGGCGAATCGTTCGAGGTCATCAACCCACGCGGCGCCCACGCAGTGGCGTGCGGCATCACCGCCGACATCGATGTGGTGGTGCGGGGTTCGGTGGGTTACTACGGCGCCGGCATGCACCAGCGGGGACGGGTGCTGATCGAGGGCAACGCCAGCACCGGGCTCGCTGAGAACATCATGTCGGGCGAGGTACGCATCACCGGCAACGCCACCATGTCGGCCGGTGCCACGGGTTGCGGCGGCCTGCTGGTGGTGGGCGGCAACGCGGGTGCCCGCTGCGGAATCTCGATGAAGGGCGTCGACATCGTGGTGGGCGGCAACGTTGGCCACATGAGCGCCTTCATGGCCCAGGCGGGGAACCTGGTGATCTGCGGCGACGCTGCGGCCGATCTGGGCGACTCGATCTACGAGGCGCAGATCTTCGTGCGGGGCGAGGTGGAGTCGCTCGGCGCCGACTGCGTCGAGAAGGAGATGCGGCCCGAGCATGTCCAGACAGTGGCGGGGCTACTGGCCGCCGTTGGCGAGGCGGCACACGGGGCCGACCCCGGCGACTTCCGCCGGTACGGCTCGGCCCGCCGCCTCTACAACTTCACGATCGACGACGTGGACGCCGCTCAGGCAGCGGTGCGGGCCGCAGGCGGTGACCGCCGGTGAGCACGACACCAAACGGGTCACCGGGCGGGACGCCTGCGGGAGACCTCGACCCGCTCGCCGCCGACGACCCCCAGAACTGGCACCTGCGCGAGTCGTACACGTTCGACCGCAACGTGATCGCCGAGATCCGCAGGGCGGCCAACACCGGCATCTACCGCATCCGCGGCTGGGGCGCCAAGCGCCGGATGCCCACGCTCGACGACCTCGTCTTCTTGGGGGCATCCATGTCGCGCTACCCGCTCGAGGGGTACCGCGAAGCGTGCGGCACCGACGTGGTGATCGGCGAGCATCGCGCTGAGCGACCGGTGCGCCTGCAGATCCCGGTCACGATCGCCGGCATGAGCTTCGGCTCATTGTCGGCGCAAGCCAAAGAAGCACTCGGCCGGGGGGCGTCAGCCGCCGGAACCTCGACCACCACCGGAGACGGCGGCATGACGATGGAGGAACGCGAGCACTCGTCGGTGCTGGTGTACCAGTACTTGCCGTCGCGCTACGGCATGAACCCCGACCATCTGCGCATGGCCGACGCCATCGAGGTGGTCGTAGGACAGGGCGCCAAGCCCGGCGGCGGCGGGATGCTGCTCGGCCAGAAGATCACCGAGCGGGTGGCCGAGATGCGCACGCTGCCCACCGGGATCGACCAGCGCTCAGCCTGCCGCCACCCGGATTGGACCGGGCCCGACGATCTCGAGATCAAGATCGGCGAACTGCGCGAGATCACCGACTGGCAGGTGCCGATCTACATCAAGGTCGGTGCGGCTCGCCCCTACTACGACACCGCGCTGGCGGTAAAAGCCGGAGCGGACGCCGTAGTGGTGGACGGCATGCAGGGCGGCACCGCAGCCAGTCAGGACGTGTTCATCGAGCACGTCGGCATCCCGACGATCGCTGCCATTCCCGAGGCGGTGCGGGCGCTGCGCGAGCTCGGAGTCCACCGCCGTGAGGTGAAGCTGATTGCCGCTGGCGGTTTCCGATCGGGCGCAGACGTGGCCAAGGCGCTGGCGTTGGGCGCCGATGCCGCGTCGATCGGCACTGCTGCGCTGATCGCCATCGGCGACAACGACCCGGCCTACGAAAGCGAGTACCGCGAGCTGGGCACCTCGGCCGGCTACTGGGAGGACTTCCAAGCCGGCACCGATCCTGCCGGCATCACCACCCAGGACCCCGAGTTGTCGGCCCGACTCGACCCGGTACTGGCGGGGCGACGCCTGGCCAACTACCTGCAGGTGCTCACCATCGAGACCCAGATCCTGGCCCGCGCCAACGGCAAGTCGCACGTGCTGAACCTGGAGCCCGAAGACCTGGCCGCGCTCACCGTCGAAGCCGCAGCCATGGCCAATGTGCCGCTGGCAGGCACCAACTGGGTGCCCGGCGCCGACTGACCAAATTCAGTGGTTCAGGTGGGCTAGCGACCCTGCCATTGGGGCGGGCGCTTCTCGGAGAACGCTCGCGGGCCTTCGATGTAATCGGCGCTGTTGTTCATGGCGCGCACCGCCTCGTAGCGACCTTCATGTGCAGCCTGAACGCTGGCCTCGTTGAGACCGGCCATGGCGGCCTGCTTGGTGGCCCGGATCGACATCGGCGAGCACTCCAGCACCATCTCGGCCCAGCGGCGGGCACATGCGAGTGCCCCGCCCTGGGGGACCACCTCGGCGACGATGCCCATCTCCTTGGCCTCAGCGGCGGGCACGTGACGGCCGGTCAGCATCATGCTCATCGCGCGCTTCAACCCGATGTGGCGGGGCAGGCGATGGACGCCGCCCGCCAGTGCGGCGAGCCCCACCTTGGGCTCGGGCAGCGCGAGCAGCGCATTCTCCGAAGCCACGATGATGTCGCAGGCCAGTGCGATCTCGAATCCGCCGCCCATCGCCACGCCGTTCACGGCCGCGATGACGGGCTTGTCGAGATCCCAGCGCGAGGTCAGCCCGCCGAAGCCCGACGACGGCATCGCCGAACGATCGCCGCCCTCGGCCTGGTATCGCAGGTCGTTGCCCGCCGAGAAGGCACGGTCGCCTTCCCCGGTCACGATCGCGACCCACAGCTCCGGATCGTTCTGGAATTCGTCGAACAGGTCCGACATCTCGGCATTGCCCGGCGGGTGCAGCGCATTCATGCGCTCCGGCCGGTTGATCGTCACGACGAACAGGTGCCCGTCGCGCTCCGCATAACAAAACTCACCCATGCCGGCCGAACCTAGTGGTCAGGCCGCTGTTTCGCTTAGAGCGAGCGCCGATAGGTGGGTCATTGGGGTTGCCAGCGGTCGCGGTGGTCGATGAGTTTGATGACGATGATGAGCGTGACAGCGAGGGCGATC
>NZ_JAPYOK010000003.1:0-5088 GCF_028283155.1 Candidatus Poriferisodalis multihospitum
GTCCCCAGCGTTGCCGATCTTGACGTGCTGGTACCCGCCATAGGTGACCAACCAGTCGGCAATGTGCGCCTCCAACGCCGCCTCTGTGACAGAACTCACTCCGCCGCCTCACACAGCAGACCCGGCATCCGACTCACCCTAGAACGCATGTGTCACGAGCAGTGATCTCCACCTGAGCCCGATTGCCGTGCCCTGAGCCAGACTTCGCTGCAAAATCGGCATGTTTGGTGGCAGACCGTTCGTCATCTCTGGCGCTGAGGTTGACATTTGGGCCTGATGGGCCGATAATGACCGTGTCCTCCGGTGCTGTTCCGGGGGAAAGACGCGAGCCCCGGAGTGCCAGGCCGAGGGCGTGCCGCAAGGCAGGCCGACTAGGACGGGAGCCGGGGCTTTCGCATTCCTGGTCATATGTTGACCACCTCGATGATCCCGGCGTTCGCGAGCTGATCGAAGATCGCGTTGCTGCGCCCCAGCAGGTGTTCTGCGGTGACGCCGCAGATGGCATCGGCAATCCACAGAAGTGGTTCGGCTTTCGACCGCCAGTCGTACCGAAACGGCGCGCCGCCGTCCGTCGCGAATGTGTTCAGCAGGGTTTCTTGGTCGCGTTGATCGCTGATCTCGTCGCCAGACTCGATGATCACGTGTGTGATGCCGTCATGGGCCAACCGGCGGGCGTGGGCCGCTAGCAAGTCGCGCCGCGCCCCAACTTGGCCACGCCGGGCGACAGGCCGCCACAGCACCGATGCCATCAGCCCTGTGTCCTCGAGAAGAGCCACCATCCGTTCGATCGCTTCTGGGCCTTCGCGGCGGTAGTGAAATGGCGAGGTTCGTTCGCCGACGACGCCGCCAACACGGTGGCGAATGTTCGATGGGTCGAATACCACAGCGGCGGTGACGACGTAGTAGACGCCCGCGCCGGCGACCGGCGACGACTCATCGATGACAGCCACCACGTCACCGCGTATCGGTTTACCGTCGCTGAGCCTCGTCATCGCTTGGCTCCTCGACGTCGGGATCGCTGACGCCGACCGGTCAGGCCGAAAGGAGCCTTCAGCGTGTAGAGGTGCTCTGTTGTGGCACCCGTGGGTGACAACGGCGCTGTCTTCACGCGGACGTCAACATCCAGCAAATCGCGAGTCCGGAGGCCGGCAAGGCCCCGCTGGGCTGTGTCCGCTGAGACGCCGTACCAGTCTGGGGCGTGCTCGATCGGCAGCCAAAACTCATCTCTCAAGCTCGACGAGACCAGCAGCATCGCAAGCTCGGGAACGCTCAACTCCCTGATCCAGCGTCCTTCGCCACCAGACCCAAGCCGCCATAGCGCCACTGGAACCTTGAAATAGTCGTCGGCCTCCGTCCGGCAGTCCTTGTCACCAGGATGGGTGTAGTCTTGCCCAGAGCCATCCTCGCGAAGCAGCGTGATCTGGGCCATGCGGTTGTAGCGGCTTCGGCGGATCAGGCCGTGATCTTCCAACCGACGCCATGCCTTGGAGATCGCGCCCGTGGCGCCCTTCGAGGTCGGCTGCGGGTTACCGAGCGCACGTGCCCAAACCGGAGCGGGCAGCGCTGTGTCCCATGGCGGTGACGACGCCTTCAGTACGGCGGTCAAGTACAAGCGGAGTCCGAGCGAATCACCTGCACGGACAAGGTCGGCCATCGCTGACCCGCGATACCCACTCTCCGAGTCGGGCTTCTGCAGAAACGCCTTGCGCAGCGGAGCATGGTCGCGGCCAGCCTCATCTACGATGGCATCAATGGTTTGGTTGGCCGTAGCCGGCTGCTCGTGGCACGCTGTAGCCATGCCCGTCACAGTATACCAACAGCTTCCGAATGCCACCCTGCCAGCGGATTAAAGCACCAGCAAGCTGTATTCTGAATCGCCTTGTTAGCGGTAGCCACAAGAGTACCTGCGGAGTACATATCCGAGTACCCGTCCAAGCACACCTCTCAGGTCCAAGCGGCTCACCGGGGCGGCGGCGTTGTGTCTGCCCGAGACCGGGAAGCCATCGGCGGCAACACGAAACTGGCCTGATTTCTGCACGATGAGCCCACAGGAGCCCCGCATGAGTCGACAACGCGCGCGAAGCAGGCACGGCTACCTGCCACCGCCGCGGACCGGACCCCGCTTCGCCTTATGGCGACCCTGAGTCTCATGGCTACGCGTCACGGGCTCTGCCGCTGGCGAGCAGCGCGCAGATGGCGATGTAGCGGAGTCCGTGAGCCGTGCGTCAACGGCCGAGGATTCCGAGGCGAGGCCTGCCAGTCCACGCTGCCAAGGCCGACCTGTTCGAGCAAGCGCGTGATGACATCGATTGCACAAGGTTGAATTAGGCGTTTCCCGCTCGCGTACATGGGAGTGAGAGTGAACTTTAGGAACATTGCCGTAGCCGACCTAGATCTCGACATTCGGAATCCCCGGCATGGACCCGTTCCGAGTCAGGAAGCAGCGATCAAGGCGCTCGTCCACGAACAGACGCGCAAGCAGGACAACCTGCTCACCAACCTCGCTCTCGATATCCACGAACACGGCCTGAATCCGACTCTGCGGTTCACCGTGCTCGAGGAGTCCACCGGCCGGTTCACGGTGCTCGACGGGAACCGCCGACTCGCTGCCTTGCGCCTTCTTGCGCGCCCAGATCTGCTGCCGCCGGACGCAGAGCCCCCCGATTTCGCTGAACGGGTGGTGCATGCAGGACAGCAGCCACATTCGGTGGACTGTTATGCGGTCCACCGTCGCGAGGAAGCCGACGTCTGGCTTGAGCGCATCCATCAAGGTCAACTTGACGGCATCGGGACCCGTCCTTGGACGCCAGCGGCTCAGCATCGCTGGCGGCCATTGGGGCGACCAACCCAGACATCGAGAGCTATTGACATTCTGGACTGGCTGCGCTTTCGCGTCGCTGGCACAGATCAGATTGAACGCCACATCGGCTATGTCGAACGGAACGCCACGACGAATCTCGGCAGACTCGCGCAGACGACGGTCGTGCAGCGCCTTGTCGGGTTCCACTTCAGCGGACACGATGTCGTCGCTGATGCCTCCGAGTTCGACTTGGTGCGTCGTCTGTCAGCCATCGTCAGCGATCTTGCTTCGGGACGGGCAGTCACCGAGATTCACAAGAAGGAACAGCGCGAGTCGTATGTGCGCGGGCTGTTGGGCTCGGATCTGCACGAACAGCAGACCGGCGATCAGGCCCCGCCTGAAGCTGCACGGGCGAGCGAGGAACAAGTCGAGACGAGCCAGCAGGCCAGCCTCATTGAGACAGGGCCATCTGTTGACGACCAAACCGCCGAAGGCTCGACGGCAGCAACGAACAACGCGCAGAGCCCAGAGCCGCCGCCATCCTCCGATCGACCCGAGGCACCGCGGCTGTTTCGAGAGACCAACGTCGACGGCTTGCACCACCGCACACAGAGCATCTTCAGAGAATTGCGAAATCTTGATCTGTTCAAGTTCCCGAACGCCGCCGCCGTACTGCTTCGTAGCGCCATCGAACTCAGCGTCGACGAACACCTCGATGCACTCGGTCGCAGACCGGCACCTGACACGGGACTCGCGAGGCGGATCAGAACGTCAATCGACGAACTTGCCGTGGCAAGTCCCGGCGACAAGCGATTTGAGGCGATCCAGACTGATCTGGGCAAGCAATACAGCTTGGTTTCTGCCCGGAATCTCAACCAATACGTGCATAACCTCCACAATGCCCCGCTCCCGAAGGACCTCGAGACGATCTCGGTGAACTACGGCCCGCTCATCGAGGGCATCTCGGCTGCGGTTGCGTCGCGACGAGCGGCCCGCTAAGCGATGGCGTTCCTCAGCCCGCTGCGCTACCCCGGGGGCAAAGGCCTTTTGCTGGCGTTCGTGCAAGACATCCTGAGTCGGAACGTGCCGCGCCACGCGACCTACGTGGAACCCTTCGCCGGCGGCGCAGGGGTCGCACTCGGGCTCTTGAAGTCGAGAACAGTGGAAAGAGCGGTCATTGGCGATGCAGACCCGCGCATTGCTGCTTTCTGGCGTGCCGTCACGGAACACCACACCGAGTTCGTCGAGCGGGTGGAACGATGTAACGTGAACATCGAAACTTGGCACAAGCAGGCATCGATCGTCGCCGCAGGTTCCGAGAGCGATCTGGAATTAGGGTTCGCAACATTCTTCCTGAATCGTACGAACCACTCGGGCGTTATTGATGCGCGACCGATCGGTGGCCTCTCCCAAAACGGCCCCTGGCCGTTGGACTGTCGATTCAACAAACTGAACTTGATCGAGCGTCTGCGGACTGTCCGCAGGTTTGCAAATCAGATCGTCGTCCGCGAAGGCGATGGTGTCGAGCTAGTCACAAATGCCTCCCGCGACCTTGACGAGCCGGTCTTCATCTATGCCGATCCACCCTATCTCACCAAGTCAGCAGACTTGTACCTCGACACGATGACCTATGAGCGCCACAAGGAGCTAGCGCACTCGCTCAGCTCATGTGACGCGCCGTGGATAGTCAGCTATGATGTTGATGACCGCGTTGTCGAAGACCTCTACCCAGACATGAGGATTCTGCAGTTTGGACTACGCCATAGCGCCCGACGCAGCCACATTGGCAGGGAACTCATGGTCTTCTCCCAAGACTGCGATTTCGGCGATGCAGTATCAACGCTGCGCAACGCAACATGGCGGCGCTGACCGTCCTCAAGCAAACTATCCGTAGCTGCTGGGCCTCGTCCCCTGCCCGGTGGCGCTATTCTAGGGCAACTACGCGCCGCAATTCAAGTCGCGCAAGAATCCTCAACGATTGCGAAGTCACATGCTGGGTTCAGCACATCGCATGACGCGAGCTGACCCGGTATGGACCCTGAGTTCGTCACTATATTGTCCTATCGCTTATGCGCTGGTTTCAAGATAGTGATTCCCACACTGTCTATCCATGGCCAGAGGTTGCTTTGACGATCATAGCGTGACGGCGTTCCAACAACAGGTCGACATTCCGATGTAGGCGCGAAATCAGCGTGTCCATCCGCGCTAGCTCAGCTTCAAGTTCACTCGCTATCCGTGTTTGGATTGATCGGTCCGGCACCACAAGGCGTACCTCAGCGAGTGTGTCC
>NZ_JAPYOK010000030.1:0-74262 GCF_028283155.1 Candidatus Poriferisodalis multihospitum
GTGCGCCGCCGCCGTGCAGCGCCGACCGCCGAGGTGCACTACCTGCCGCTGCGAGATCCCGCCGCCGCTTCGACGGTCACGATGATTCGCCGTCAGGCGAACCAATAGGCACGGCGCCGTCAGGCGAACCAATAGGCACGGCGCCGTCAGGCGAACCAATAGGCACGCTGCGCTCAGGCCAACGGGTAAGCACAGCACCACAGGTATATTCGGCGTTCGCCCAGCTCGGGGGTGTAGCTCAGTTGGTAGAGCGCTTCGGTCGCATCGAAGAGGCCAGGGGTTCGATTCCCCTCACCTCCACTAGCTCAACGACACACGCGACATGAGGTTTCGCATGGATCTGATCGACGCTGGACTGAGGGCGTGCTGATCTATGCATCGCCGGCGCGCTGAGCCCGTAGCCCATCGCATGCACCACCGCTCGGGGGCGAACCGATCGACCGCTGCAGGTTGTCCACAGGCCTTGCACCAGCCTGTGGAAAAGCGGCGGCCGGCGAGGGCATCGTTCCTTCGTCGGCATGTCACGGCAGCAGCGGTTGTTGTGCTGGCGGCGGTCGCGTGCGGCAGCGGCGGTGAGGGTGAGTCGAGATACGAGGGTTTGGCTGTGCCGGCATCCCAGCTGCGACAGGTGCCCGACATGGCTTTTGCCGACACCAACGGCAACGAGGTCCATCTGGGGGCAGATACCCAAGGGCAGGTCCGACTCGTCTACCAGATGTTCACCAACTGCCCCGACATCTGCGGAGTGCAGCTTGCGCAGCTTGCGAGTGTGCTCAATCGTCCCGGTGCCCCGACGAACGTGGCTGTCCTGGCCGTGACCGTCGACCCGGATCGGGACTCGCCAGAGGTGCTGCGCGTCTACCTCGACCAGTTCAGCGAGGACTTCGTGGGCCTCATCCCCCACAGCGAGCAGCAGCTCACCGACCTGCAGAACGAGCTGGGTGCGCTGGCCTCGATCAAGATCTTCGACACCACCACCACCACCGGCACTCACGACATGACCAGCATGGATCACGATGACATGACCGCCATGGGTCATGGCGAGGTCGACTACGACATCGCTCACGATGCCCGGGTGTTCGCCTACGCCCCGAACGGATACGGCTACGCCCAGTACCCGCATCCCACACGCCAGACCCAGTTCAATCACGACCTGCCGATTCTCGCCGGTATCGAACCGAACGCTCCAGCTGAGGCAGGCTTGTAGCGATGCGTTTCTGGTGCTCGGCGATCGAAGAGCCGTGGAGTTGGTCGTGGCGGGCCTATCCGGGCGTCTGGGCGGCATCGCTCGCGATCGCAGTCCCGTACTTGGCAGCGCGGCGGCGGGCCCGCACTATGCGCCCCCAGGCGCTGGATGCTGCCGAGACAGCGGCGCACCGCCGGCAGATGTGGTTCTTCTTGGCCGGAGTGGTGGTGTTCTGGGTGGCATCGGATTGGCCGCTCGGCATCCTCGGCGCCGGCTACTTGGCGTCGGCCCACATGGCGCAGTTCATGCTGTACACGCTGGTTGCGGCGCCGCTGCTGGTGCTCGGCATTCCCGAGCCGATGGCTCGGCGGATCCTGGCGAGGCTGCGGCTCTACCGGTTCATGACCCGGCTCACCAAGCCAGTCGTCGCTGGGTTGGTGTTCAACGGCTGCCTGGTCGCAACGCACTCGCCGTGGGCGGTGGACACGCTGCGGGCGAACCAGCTCGGCTCGTTCGTGATGGACGCGGTGTGGTTGGCATCGGGTGTGCTCGTATGGCTGCCGATCTGCTCGCCGCTCAGCGAGCACCGGCTGCGCGCCTACCCCGGCAAGATGGTGTACCTGTTCCTGGCCCTGGGGGTCGTGCCGGCGGTGCCTGCGGGCTTCTTGACGTTCGCAGGTTTCCCCCTCTACGCCACCTACGAGCTGGCGCCGCGCTTCTATGGCCTCGATGCTGCAACCGACCAGCAGATGGCGGGGCTCATCATGAAACTGGGCGGCATACCCATCGTATGGGGAACCATCATCGCCATGATGATGCGATGGGCCGACGAGTCCAAAAGGGCCAGTCCGGCTCAGCCTCTCAGTCCACGATGACCAGCGCCCAGTAGACCACCACGGCGATCAGAGTCGCCGCTGCGGTGAGTGCGCGCAATGACAGCCACACCTCGTCGCCCGGCCGCATCGGCCGTCGAGGCGGGCGGCCGAACATCAGCCGCCGCCCGGACCTGCGGCGGGGGCGGGGCTCATGACGCCGGCGCTGCGGGGTCCTGGCCGATGCGGGCGCCCTCCCGCTCGCGCAGCCGCACGTTCACCCACATCTTCTCGATGTGCTGGGCCAACGTAAGCGCCCCCTGCGGCACCTCATGCTCGGCGAAGAAGGCGTCCACCTCGCCAGCCAGCTCGCGGGTGTGCAGCCCGCGTATCCCGCCCGCCATCCGGGAGATCGAGTTCTGGGGGAACCGGTCGGTCAGCTCGTCCCAACGGTCGCGGATGAAGGCCCACGCCGCGGGGCCGTGGTCGAGATGCGTCATCGCGGCGCCGAGCAGGTACGGAGCGTTCTGAGTGCGCACCTCGGCCGCGAACAACTCAAGCGTGCGCTTGAACAGAGCGGCGTCTTCGAACAGCAGCAGCGATTGCAGGTAGCGCAGCTCGCTCTGCGGTGTGTCAGCCGACCGGTACAGCTCGAGCATGCGCCCGTAGTCGGTTTCGTCGCCGGCCGCTGCCACCACCTGCACCGCCGCCGCGGCCAAGTTCGGCTCGACAGCGTCGCTGCTGTCGGTGGCGTTCTCGAAGATCGCCCGTGCGCGGGCTCGCACCAGCTCGTCGCGCCCGCGCCCGCCGGCGGCCTCGAATAGCACGCCGCGCAGCTCGCGGTCGAGATCGGGCTCGCCGGGCTGGGGCTCGAAGCCGAGCACGCCGAGCGCCGTGGTCGCCAGATCGCGGATAAGCACAGACAGGGCTTCTCGCCCGTCGGGTTCAGCGATCGCGTGCAGTCCCTTGAGTCCCCCGATCGTGCGCTGCCACACGTGCAGGTCGGTTTCTGACCCCAGATCAGTGACGAGCCCGATGAACTCCGCCGCGCTGGCGTCGCCGGCCACGACCGCCGCGTAGGTGTCGTCGACCAGTCCATACCGCTCGATGGGTTCAAGCACCTCGAGGGCTTGGCGCGCTACCGCAGCGAGCAGACCGGCGCTGTAGCGCACCCGGTAGTAGCCGTGCCCGCCTGCGTTCACCACCGCCCACTCCACGGTGCCGCCCAGGTCGACGTTCGCGGCGGCATCAGACAGGAGCAGCCGCTCCGTGACGGTGCGACCGTCCGCTAGCCGGGCACGCACCATCACGGGCACGCTCCACACGGCCGAACCCTGCCCGCCGGCACCCGGTCCACCCGGTCCTGCCGCGTCGGCACCACTCCGCGCGGTGCCGTACACGAAGCGGTGCTGCGACAGCGTGAGCCCAGACGGATGCGGCTCGACGGACACGATCGGGTAGCCGCCGGTGAAGATCCAGCCATCCATGACCGTCCGCACCGGTTCGCCGCTGGAGGTCTCCAGGGCGTCCCACAGGTCGGTCGTGGTGGTGTTGGCGTGGCTGTGGCGTTCGAGGTAGTTGTGCACACCCGCCGCGAACCGGTCAGGGCCGAGGTACTGCTCGAGCATGCGCACGACCGCCGCGCCCTTCTCGTAAGTCAGCACGTCGTACATGCCCTCGGCGTCGGCGGGGGAGACCACCTCGTACTCGACGGGCCGGGTAGTGCTCAGAGCGTCCACATCGAACGCCGCCCCCCGCTCGATCGAGAATTCGTCCCAGCGCTTCCACTCGGGCCGGAAGGCATCGGTAGTGGCTACCTGCATGAAGGTGGCGAAGGCTTCCTTCAGCCAGATGCCGTTCCACCAGTCCATCGTCACGAGATTGCCGAACCACATGTGCGCCAACTCGTGCGCCACAACGTCGACGATGCGCAGCAACTCCGCAGTGGTGGCCTTCTGCGGGTCGGCCAGCAGCAGCGTTTCCCGAAAGGTGATGGCACCCATGTTCTCCATCGCGCCGAACGCGAAGTCCGGAACGGCAATGAGATCCACCTTGGTGCCCGGGTAGCCAATGCCGTAGTAGTCCACCAGCCACGCCAGCGCGAATGCTCCGGCTTCCAGGCCGAACCCGGTCAGCGCCGATTTCCCGCGCACGTGAACGATCCGCAGCGGCACGCCGCCGACATCGATCGGCTCGGTGGCTTCGAGGTCGCCGACAATGAACGCCATCAGATAGGTCGACATTTGCATGGTGTCGGCAAATGTGTCGCGGCGGCGGCCGTCGGCCAGGATCTCCGACGACACCACCTCGCCGCAGCTGACGGCCATGAGGTCGGCGGGCACGATCATCGTGACGCCGAAGACGGCCTTGAAGTCGGGCTCGTCGAAGCACGGGAACGCCCGCCGGGCGTTCGTCGATTCGAACTGGGTTGTCGCAATGGTGTGCGCCTCGCCAGCCTCGTCGACGAACGTGGAACGGTAGAAGCCGCGGAGCTGATCGTTCAGCTCACCGGCGAACGTGCAGCTGATCCGGAGGTTGCCGGGTTCGAGCCGGCGGCCGTCGGCGGGCCGCAGCGTCATCCGCTCGGTCTCGGGGTCGAAGGAGATCTCGGCGCCTGACGTCGTGCCGCCCTGGCTGAGCATGACGTCCGAGCATTCGAGTTCGGCGGCGTTCAGGGTGACGCTGTCGATCGGGGCGTGCACGGTTGCTTCGATGTGGACCTCGCCCACGAATCGTGCAGCGTCGAGGTCGGGTTCAATGACGATGTCATACCGATCGGGCCGTACATCTCTCGGCAGCCGGTACGGGTTGGCGTTGGGCGAGCCGTCAGTCAGGAGCGTCACGGCGCGCACACTACCGACGGCCTGCGAAGTGCTGCAGACGGGTGCGCCCGCTGCGGAGGCGGCAGGGCCCTCCGCGACCAGCGATCCAGCAGGTCGCAACGTCGCAGAGTTCCCTGCCGCCTCCACAGCTGTGGCATCTGGCCTTTCCTGGCGTGCGAGCGGTCGAGCGCAGGTGCTAAGCCCGCGGGCGTGAGCTTGGGGGAGCCGCTTGATGTGGTGGGCATCGGGAATGCGATGGTGGATGTGCTGCTGCGCGCCGACGACGCCGTCGTGGATGGCTTGGGCATTGTCAAGGGGGCAATGACCCTGGTGGACACCCAGCGGGCGACTGAGCTTGCCGCAATGGTGGAACTGCTCGGCGGCGCCGATGAGATGACTCCCGGCGGCTCGGTCGCCAACACCATGCTCGGCATCGCTGCGCTCGGCGCTCGTGCCGGCTACATGGGGCGTGTCTGCGCTGACGGGCTCGGCGATCTGTTCGTCGCCGACATGGCGGCGCATGGGGTCACTCAGGCAACTGCGAGGGCCTCGCGTGACGACCCGACCGGGCGCTGCACGGTAGTGATCACGCCTGACGGCGAGCGAACCATGAGCACCTACTTGGGCGCGTCCGCCGGCTTCGCCCCTGCAGATGTCGACTGGGACATGGTGGGCCGGGCCCGCACCGTGCTGCTGGAGGGTTACCTGTGGGATCCCACGGCTGCCCGGGCTGCACTGCGCGAGGTGGCGGAGCACTGCGCTCTGCCCGGCAACGAATGCCGGGTCGCGCTCAGCCTCTCGGACTCGTTCTGCGTGGAGCGCCACCGGCGCGAGTTCATCGACATGGTCGAGAGGTGCACCGACGTGCTGTTCGCGAATGCCGCCGAGCTGAAGGCGCTGTACCAGACCGAGGATCTCGATGAGGCGCTTGCGGCGGTGCAGGGCCAGGTGGACATTGCATCGGTGACGCTCTCGGCCTCGGGCGCGGTACTGGTGACGCCAGACGAGATGGTAGAGGTCCCCGTCGAGCCGGTGGACGAAGTGGTCGACCGCACCGGTGCCGGCGACCTCTATGCCGCCGGGGTGCTCTACGGACTTGCGCGGGGCTACGACCTCGAACTGTGCGGCCGGCTGGGCTCGGTGGCTGCGGCCGAGGTCATCTCCCACGTGGGCACCCGGCCTCTCGTGCCTCTCGATGAGCTAGCCGCAGAACTGCTCTAGGCGGGCTCGAACCACACGCTGACCGCTCCGGCGATGGCGTCCAGCAATGCCTGCAGGCGGCGGCGTTCGGCGCGGACGTCATCGGGGTTCGGACTGACGGTTTCGAGGTAGATCTTCGCCTTGGGCTCGGTGCCGCTCGGGCGGATACAGATGCGCACCTGCGTTTCGGGGTCGTCGTCGGGGCTGCCCGCCGAGGTGGGAGCCAGCTCAAGTTCCACGAGGTCTGCGAGATGCGGAGCATCGGGACCGAGCCAGTCGGTGATCTTCGTGACCGGATATTCGGCGATGGTGCGGGGCGGATCGGCCCGCAGTGAGGCCATGGCGGCCGCGATCACTGCTGTATTGGCGCGCACCGAAGCTGCACCCGTGACATGCAATCCGACCTCCGCGGCCAGTTCATCGAGCCGTTCCAGCGGCCCGATGCCGCGAGCCGCCAAGGCCCCCGCCAACCGCGCGAATTCCACTGCTGCCGAGATGCCGTCTTTGTCCAGCACGGCGTCGGTGACCGAGTAGCCGAGCGCTTCTTCGTAGCCGAACACCCACCGGGCGCCGGGATGCGCCAACCGGGGTTCCATGATCCACTTGAAGCCGGTAAGGGTGCGGTGGTGGGCCACACCGCGGGCGGCGCACAGGGCTTCGACCATCCGGCCTGACACGACCGACGATGCCGAGACGAGCGGCTGCGCGGCTCGACCGTCGTCGTGCAGGCCGATCAGCCAATCGCACAGCAGCACACCCAGTTCGTCGCCGTTCAGCCGGTGCCACGCGCCGTCCCGGTCAGGCACGGCCACCGCCAGGCGATCGGCGTCGGGGTCATTGGCCAGGACGAGATTGACATCGTGATCCTCGGCGAGGGCCATCGCATCGCCGAGGGTGCCCGGCTCCTCGGGATTGGGGAACGGCAGACCCGGAAACGTGCCGTCGGGATGCCGCTGGTGCGCCACATAGATCGGCGGCGGCAGACCAGCCGTGGCAAACGCATGGCTCAAGGTCTGCGAGCCGACCCCGCACAGGGCGGTGTAGACGATCGGCGGCACATCGTTCGGATCGACCGGTTGACCATCCGCGCCAAAGACCGGACGGCGGACGGCTGCGCCGACGTACTCGGCGATCACCGACCGCACGTCGAGGCTCTCGACGTCGTGCCGGGCTGCCAGTTCACGGCCGGTCGGAAGCGACGACAGGTCCATGCGCGCTTCGATGCGCCGGTCGAGCGGCGGCCGGATCTGCGTCCCGTCGGCCCAGTACACCTTCAGGCCGTTGTCGTCGCGGGGGTTGTGGCTTGCCGTGACCATCAGACCGGCTCCCGCTGAACGAGCCAGCAGTTGGCGAGCGAGCAAGGGTGTCGGCGCAGGGCCGTCGATGATGGCGGTGGGGATGCCCATCGCGGCGAGCAGCCGAGCGGCGTCGAAGGCCATGTCTGCCGAGCCGGGCCGTGCATCGAACCCCACCACAGCGCCGCGGCTGCCGAATCCGGCTGCGATCAGCTCGGCGCCGACGGCCCGCGCAGCGATACGGACCATGACGCGATTCATCCGCGCCGGTCCCGGTCCGGCAGGGGCGCGCATGCCCGCAGTGCCGAAGCGAAGCAGGCTGCCAAACTGCGCCTGCACCCATTCGGAGCGATGGCGCTCGGCCTCGATTGCCCGGCGCGTCACTGGATCGGGGTCGATCTCCAACCAGGAATCGAGCAGCTCTGCGGGAGTCATCGTGTACTTGCCTGCTGGCTCGGCATTCTGCTTTCCGCTCTGGCTTCCGTGCTCCATTCGATACAGGCTTGCGGGCCGCTCGGGTCCGAAGGCTCAGCCTGTGGCAATGCGCGCGCAAGTATGTTCGGCCCGGCATGTTGTTCCCGACGTTCGTCTTCGGAGCATTCTTCTTCGTCGTCTTCGTCGTCAACTGGCTCACGCGGCCGCATCCGGCCGTGTGGAGGCCCCTCATGCTGGCGGCCAGCATCGTCTTCTACGGCTGGTGGAGCTGGCGGTTCGTCTTCCTGCTGCTTGTCACCATCGTCATCAACTGGGTCGTCGGGCACTACGCGGTCATGAGCTCCGATCAAGGGCGACGCTGGTGGGTGGGGCTCGGCGTGGCCGCCAATCTCACCATCCTCGGCATCTTCAAGTACTGGGACTTCTTCGCTGTCGAGATGTCCAACCTGCTGGAGCGCTTTGGGATCTCGAACGCCTTGCCGGTGCTCGAGTACACGCTGCCGGTCGGCATCTCCTTCTACACGTTCCAGGCGATGAGCTACATCATCGATATCGGCCGTGGGAACGTCCGCGAGATGGCGCCGCTGGACTTCGCGGTGTACCTGTCGTTCTTCCCCCAGCTCGTGGCCGGACCGATCGTGCGGGCATCGGAGATGGCACCGCAGCTCGCTGCCCGGCCCGACCCCCGGCACGTGCCGGCCGCCGAGGCGTTCGGGTTGATCCTGAACGGTCTGTTCAAGAAGGTGGTCATTTCCAGCTTCCTGGCCAGCGAGATCGTCGACGGCGTGTTCGCCGACCCGGGGGCGCACAGCGGGCCTGAAGTCGTGCTGGCCGTGTACGCCTACGCGGTCCAGATCTACGCGGACTTCTCCGGTTACACCGACATCGCCATCGGCGTGGCACTCCTGCTCGGGTTCCGCTTCCCGCAGAACTTTGACAATCCTTACCGGGCGCTCACCCTGCAGGACTTCTGGCGTCGCTGGCACATGACCCTGTCGCGCTGGCTGCGCGACTACCTGTACGTGCCGTTGGGCGGCAACAGAAAGGGCCGCGCCAACACCTACCGCAACCTCATGATCGTCATGCTGCTGGGCGGGCTGTGGCACGGCAGCACCTGGAACTTCGTCATCTGGGGCGGGATCCACGGTGTCGTCCTGGCGGTGGAGCGGCTGGTGCGTGAGCAGCGGGAACGCAGCGGTGCACCGGCGATCCTGCCAGGGGGTTGGGGCGAGGTCGTGCGCTGGCTCGTCACCTTCCATGTGGTGTGCCTGGCATGGGTGTTCTTCCGTTCCGAATCGCTGTCAGCCGCGGTCGAGATGCTGGGTGCATTGGCCAACTTCGACAACTACGCCGGCACTGCAACGCCGCTGGTGATTGCGGTGACGTTCGGCGCTCTCGCATTCCAGTTCATGCCGGCCGACTGGTTCGAGGTGCTGCGCGACGGCTTCGCCAGCCTCGGGGTGGCAATCGACGTTCTCGGTCCCACGGGCGTCGCCCCGTTCATCTACTTCCAGTTCTGAACAATGCAGATACCGCACCCTCCACTCGATGCCGCCGACCGCCGCATCGGCGCGCCGGCCGGCAAGGTGCTGCTGGCAGGCGCGCTCGGGTTGGCGCTGGCGATCGTGCTCAACTCGCAGCAGCTGCTGCGCGAGGCCCAGCAGAAGCCATTCGGCTGGGAGCGCGATGTCTCGGTGGCAGTGTGGGAACCGGTCGAGGGCGCGGCCAGCGCAGCCGGCGCGCACCTGCCGCGTCTGTGGGCCGACGAGGCGTTCGGCCGCGACGTGTCCGACCCCGGCACGATGACCGATCCCCTTAGTTCCGTCGCTGCCGACGAGGCGGTCGACGAAGTCGGCGGCGCCGTGGCTGACGATCCGACACGTGCTGGTGTCGTGGTTGCCGATCCGGCGACTCCGGCGATCGCGGGTGCCGGAAGTTCCGATGGCGACGTGGCAACAGGAGCGCCCGCCACCACGATGCCGTGGTTCCCGACTTCGGCCGACCCGCTGCGGCTGCACATCATGGGCGATTCGATGGTGCAGTTCTTCGGCCACGTCATGGTGGGCCTGGCCAACGACACGGGCGTCATCGAGGCCTCCACAGAGCATCAGCTTTCCAGCGGCCTGAGCCGACCCGATTTCTACGACTGGCCGACCCGCATCGTGGAAGTCCTGGCAGCCGAGGACCCCGACGCGGTCGTGCTGATGTTCGGCGGCAACGACGCACAGGCGATTGTCGTGGACGGCCAGATCGCGCGCCGCTTCTCGGATGCCTGGGTGCAGGAATACTCGGCGCGAGTCGGCCATGTCATGGACCTGGTGACAACCGACCCCGACAGGGTGCTGCTCTGGGTCGGCCAGCCGATCATGGAGGATCCCGAATACGACGCCCGCATGCAAGGTGTCAACGAGGTCTTCGAGGCCGAAGCTGCCAAGCGCAACCGTGTGCACTACGTGGACACGAGGAATTTGTTCCGGGGACCCAATGGCGGCTTCAGCCGCTACGTGGCCGACGCCGATGGGCAGCTCGCCGATGTGCGGCTCACCGACGGCATCCACCTGAGCACCATCGGCGGCCGCTGGCTGTCGCAGGTGCTGCTGGACGAACTCGAACTCCTCGTCGACCTGTCGTCTGGTGCTCAGTAGCGAGGCGCCGCCCGGCACGGCGACAGCTCCGCGCACGCAACCGTGGCGGAGCGCACTAGCGGCACAGCGGCTTGAATTCGAATCCGCGGTCTGATAGCCGTTCGAGCGCCATGTCCAGTCCGCGAACCGTCGCCGAACGAGGGCCGCCGCCGTCATGCAGCAAGAGGACGGCACCGGGTGACGCTCTCGCGACGAGGCCGTTGGCAATGGTCCGGGCCGGTGGCTGCTCCCAATCGCGCGGCGAGTAGCTCCAGCCGACCAGTCTTAGGCCTAGTTCGTTGGACCATTCCTCGGTGAATCTGCCGACGGCAAAGTACGGCGGCCTCAGGCATGGGGTGGCGAGCGGCCCCAGGATCTCTTGGGTGCGCCCGACGGAGCGGTCGAAAGCCGATTTGGAGACCCGGGCGAGCGACTCATGGCTCCAGGAGTGGTTGGCGAGGGTGTGCCCTTCGTGTGCGATGCGCTGGATCAAGAGCGGGTAGCGCTCGGCGAGCCAGCCCACCACAAAGAACGTCGCCCGCACCCCGTGACGGGCCAGCACATCGAGCACCTGCGGCGTGTAGGTGGGATGCGGCCCGTCGTCGAACGTCAGGTAGACGACTGGGCCGTCGTCGAGCACGGCCGGTGGTGAGATGCCGACGCTGGACCAGAAGCCGCCGGGGTCGCGGACTGCTATGCCCTCGCCGAGTGCAGTTGGGAATACGTCGACTGACAGCCGGTAGTCCACTGGCTCGGGGAGCGACGATGCGACGGTGACAGTCCAGGCTCCGCTCGCCGGCATGTGGGTTGCGAATCTCTGGGTCTGCTCGGCGACCCGCACGAGCGCTGCGCCGTCACCGAGACCGGCCTCCAGCCAGACTCCGGCTGGCGCAGTGAGCGTCACCACCATGACGTCTTGCTCAGCGGCATGAACGACATACCTGTGCCGCTCGCGCAGCTCGATCCGATCCGACATGACGGTGCCTATGCCGTCGAGCTCGAACGTCACCGGTGTTGCTGGCCTGGTGATCTGGAGCGCCTGCACATTGGCGATCGGCTCGACGCGGATGGCAGTGGCGAGCCACGCTGCCGCCGGATCTGATGCGCCCGCGCTGTCGGGGCTGATGGACAGGGTGGTGCGCCGTGTGATCACGGTCAGCGGCTCGCCAGGCGAGCGATCGAAGAAGGACACCTCGACGGCGCCATCCCGGATGTCGATGGTGTCGATGATGATGTGACGGCCCAGTTCCACGGGTGGCCGCACGTCAAATGCCTCGCCGGTGTCGATGACAGGCGCCAGCAGACTGCCCTCCGGCAAGTCAGCGAACCGGGCCTCGACGTATACGGCGAAGTCCTCGACGCCATCGCCGTTCAGATCACCCCGGGCCACCTCGGGATGAAGCACATACGCAGCATCCGGGAATGATGTGCGCAGGGCGGCCTCGAGATCCGCAGGAAGCGGCTCGGACTCGACCGGAGCGGCCTTCACGACGTCCGGCTCGTGCGCCTGCTGAGCGGTGGGTTGGTCGTCGATGCCGTCGCCAACTGCTTCTGGATCATCCGGCAGCCCGGGATCGCCGGATGGATCGCTGGATGTCGGTTCGTCGGGAGCGCTGGGTGCGGGCGGGGGCAGAGTCGGCGAGGGAGCTGCCGCCGATGTCGCGCCGGTCGACACCTCAGTCTGCCTGGCAACGCTTGACTCACTCGCGACCGACGCCGCGTCAGGACTCTGCTGAACCTGGCATGCACCGCTCAGCACGGCAGTCAGGATCAGCAGCCTGACCAAGCCTGGGGCGCCGCGTTCGCGCACCCCTTGATGATGGCCGGTTGAGAGAGGCGCGCAGCGGCAGCCGGTCTCAGTCACACTGGCCGCGGGCGCGGCCGATGCTGGCCGCCTAGCCGCGGCCGCAGTTGGGACGCTTGCCGTGATTGGCTTTGCTTCGCCGCGCCCGGAGCTTTCGCTTGTTGGTGCGCTTCGACATAGGCGTCTCAGGCTACCGACGCAGTGCCGGCATCCGGTCGTATCGCCATTGTTTACCGCTCTTGTTCCCCATGCTCATGCGACTGGGCTCACGGGCCGCTCGGGCCCCGGGCTCAGCCGACGGCACCGACTTCGTGGAGTTTCTCGATGTCGTCAGCGTCGAAGCCCCAGTCGGCCAGTACCTCATCGGTGTTCTCGCCTGGCGACGCCGGCGGTCGGGCGACGGCGCCCGGGGTACGGCTGAAACGGGGTGCCGGTGCCGGCTGCATCACGCCTTCGACCTCCACAAAGCTCTCGCGGGCCACGTTGTGCGGATGGTGCGGAGCTTCCGACAGGTCGAGTACCGGCGCATAGCAAACATCGGAGCCCGCCATGATCTCGTCCCACTCGTCGCGGGTCTTGGTTTTGATCACATCGGCCAGGCGAGCCCGCTTGTCGGCCCACCCTTCGCGATCGTTGCGGTCCACCGTCGGAGCGTCGGCCAGACCGGTTTTCTCGAGCAACTCGTCATGGAACTTGCCCTCGATCGAACCGACCGAGACGAACTTGCCGTCAGAGGTCTCGTACACGCCGTAGTAGTAGGCGCCGCCGTCGAGGAAGTTGGACTCCCGCTCGTCGGCCCAGCCGCCCGAGCCGTAGATGCCGTAGATGGCGGCCATCAGCGAAGCGGCACCCTCGGTCATGGCAGCGTCCACGACTTGTCCTTGCCCGGAGTCACGCGCCTCGAGCAACGCGGCGCACACGCCGAAGGCCAGGTACATGCCGCCGCCTCCGAAGTCGCCCACCAGGTTGAGCGGCGGGCTCGGTGCCTCAGCCGGTCCGATGGCATGCAGTGCGCCGGTCAGGGCGATGTAGTTGATGTCGTGGCCGGCGGCATGCGACATCGGCCCTTCCTGGCCCCACCCGGTCATGCGTCCGTAGACCAGTCTCGGGTTGCGGGCGAAGCACTCGTCTGGTCCGAGGCCCAGTCGCTCGGTCACGCCGGGGCGGAAGCCTTCGATGAGCGCGTCGGCCTGCTCCACCAGTTTGAGGATGGTCTCGACGCCGTCAGGCGACTTGAGGTCGACCGCCACCGAACGCCGACCCCTGTTGAGCACGTTGAACCTGCGTCCCCGGTCGATGCCGAGGTCTTCAGGCGTCATCCGGTCGATGCGGATCACGTCCGCGCCCAGATCAGCGAGCAGCATGGCGCAGAACGGTCCAGGGCCGATGCCGGCCAGCTCGATCACCTTGAGTCCTTGCAACGGTCCCATGGATTCCTCCCCGTCAATGGATGTCTCGGGCGCGCACCCGACCCGGCGAAGTCTTGCACGCAGCGCGCCGCACCGCCTGGGAGGGCCATGAGCACCCGGCGGCGCACTCACTAGCCTCGCCCGGCGATGGAGCGCTTTGGGTTCGTGGGCCTGCCCAACGCTGGGAAGTCGTCGTTGTTCAATTCGCTTGCCGGCGGCGGGGCACTGGCGGCGCCGTACGCCTTTGCCACCACTGATCCGAATGTCGGCGTGGCCCGGGTGCCAGACCCCCGGCTCGATGCGCTCGCCGAAATGAGCGGCAGCAGAAGAGTGGTGCCCACCACGACAGAGTTCATCGATATCGGCGGGCTCGTCGAGGGCGCCAGCAAGGGCGAGGGCCTCGGCAACCGCTTTCTGGCGGGGATCCGCGAGGTGGACGCGATCGTCTTCGTCCTGCGCGCCTTTTCCGATGCCGATGTGCCGGGTCCCGCCGACCCCCTCGAACACCTTCGCATCGTCGAGACCGAGCTCACGCTGGCGGATCTGGAGTCGGTGGACTCGCGGATCGGCCGCCGGCGCAAGGCTTCGCGTAGCCAGCCGTCCGACACCGCGCTGGCCGAGGAAGTTGCAGCGCTCGACGCCGCGCTTGAACACGAAGCCATTTCCTGCTGACCGACAAGCCGGTCATGGCAGTGCTGAATCTGGGCGAGGACCAGCTCGATGCAGCGTCGGAGCTGGCAGCACCCATTGAGGCCGAGCTGCCGGGTGCGACTGTGCTGCCGCTGTGTGTGCAACTCGAAGCGGAAGCTGCGCAGCTCGCCGGAGCCGAGCGAACCGAGCTACTCGAAGGACTCGGTCTGGGCGAGGGCGCGCTGGAGAGGTTCGTCGCGGCTGCGCACGGCCTGCTGGGCCTGCGCACGTTCCTCACCACCGGCGAGAAGGAATCGCGGGCGTGGACCTTCCGGGCCGGATGGCGTGCACCCCAGTGCGCTGGACGGATCCACACCGACTTCGAACGCGGCTTCATCCGGGCCGAGGTGATCGACTGGGCTGAACTGCTGGATTTAGGCTCGTGGTCTGCTGCGCGGGACGCGGGCCGCCTGCGAGTCGAGGGGAAGGAATATCCGATGCGCGATGGCGACGTCGTGGAGTTCCGCTTCAACGTGTAGCTATGCCTTGGCTGGCATCCGGGGACCGAGTGGTGGCAAGCCTCGAGGTTGCTCGCACCCGTTCTGAGCGCCGACGGGGCCTGCTGGGGCGCGACGATCTGACCGGAGCGCTGCTGATCGAGCGGTGCCGGTGTGTGCACACCTTCGGGATGAGCTTCGGCATCGACGTGTTGTACCTGGACCGTCAGCGGCGGGTGGTGGACTTGGTGCGGATGCCGCCTGGACGGATCGGGCGGCCGAGGCTGAGCGCTCGATCGGTCATCGAGGCCCGGGCGGGCGCCAGCGAACGCTGGGGCCTGGCCGTGGGAGATACGCTCGACGTCCGGCTCGACGCATGAGCGAGAACGAGCCCCGGCTGTGGCTGGTTGCCACACCCATCGGCAACCTTGATGACATCGCCCCGCGGGCAGTCGAGGTGTTGTCGTCGGTGTCATTCGTGGCCTGCGAGGACACCCGCCGCAGTGGCCTGCTGCTGCAGCGCCTGGGCATCGCCGGACGGCGGCTGGTGGCAATGCATGAGCACAATGAAGCCACCGTCGCCGCAGAGATCGTGCAGCGCCTGAAGGCTGGGGAGACTGCCGCCTACATCACGGACGCGGGCATGCCCGCCATCTCCGATCCCGGGCAGCGATTGGTCGCGGTGACGGCCTCAGCAGGCATCGGTGTCAGCGCAATTCCGGGGCCGTCGGCGCCAGTGACGGCGTTGGCCGTCTCGGGCCTGCCGACAGATCGCTGGGTCATGGAAGGGTTCCTGCCCCGCAAGGGAAGAGCCCGCAGTCAACGACTCGATGGCATCGCCGCCGAGCAGCGAACAGTCATCCTGCTGGAATCGCCCAAGCGGCTCGGCGCCACGCTCGACGACCTGGCCGAGGTCTGCGGCGCCGACCGTCCGGCAGTTGTCGTTCGCGAAATGACCAAGCTCCACGAAGAAGTGGCGCGCGGCACCGTCGCCGAGCTGGCGGCACGATTCGCGGAGCCGCCACGAGGCGAGATCGTCGTAGTCCTAGGCCCAGCGATCTCGCAACCCCCGTCCGACGCGCAGATAACCGCCGAACTGCACCGCGAACTGGACGCCGGCGCTACCCCTCGCGATGCAGCGACGGCCGTTGCACAGCGTCTAGGTGTGGCCCGCAATCGCACCTACCGCATGTCCACGGAGTTGGCTCGCTCCCTCGATCCCCGGATGCCATAGCGACGGGCGGGCCGTGAATTCCTGCGAGCGGCATTGGTGCTCGTCAGTACCCTGAACCGGTGACCTCCTACTACGTCACGACGCCGATCTACTACGTCAACGACGCCCCCCACATCGGGCACGCGTACACGACGATCACCGCTGACGCGATCGCTCGCTGGAAGCGGCTGTGCGGCGACGACGTCATGTTCCTGACCGGCACCGACGAGCACGGTCTCAAGGTGCAGCGGGCGGCCGAGCAAAACGGCTGCACGCCCATCGAGTGGGCCGATCGCACCGTCGTGCGCTTCCAAGAGGCTTGGCAGCAGCTCGACATCGCCAACGACGATTTCATCCGCACCAGCGAACCTCGCCATCACCATGCAGTCCAGCAACTGCTGCAGGCCTGCTACGACAACGGCGACATCACGCTGCAGACCTACGAGGGCCTGTACTGCGTGAGCTGCGAGGCCTACTTCACCGAGGACGACCTCGACGACGGCAACTGCCCCATCCACCGACGCCCGGCCGAGCACGTCACTGAGGAGAACTACTTCTTCTCGCTCAGCCGCTACGAGCAGCCCCTGCTGGACTGGTACGACGCCCATCCCGACTTCGTCGTGCCGGCAACCAAGCGCAATGAGGCATTGGGGTTCATCCGCAGCGGGCTGCAGGACTTCTCCATCAGCCGCACGTCGCTGGACTGGGGCATCAGGATTCCCTGGGATCCGAGCCATGTCACCTACGTCTGGTTCGACGCGCTCACCAACTACATCACCGCCGCCGGGTACGCCAGCGACGATGCCCAGTTCGCTCACCGTTGGCCGGGTGTGCACCTGATCGGCAAGGACATCCTCCGCTTCCATTGCGTGTACTGGCCGGCGATGCTGATGAGCGGCGGCGTGCTGCCGCCCCGCCGTGTTCATGTGCACGGTTTCCTGCTCGTCGGCGGCGAGAAGATGGCGAAGTCAGCGCTCAACCAGATAGCCCCGGGCGACCTGGTGGACGATTTCGGCAGCGACGGCGTGCGGCACCACTTCCTGCACGATCAGCCATTCGGCCCCGACGGAGATTTCTCCTATGAGGGGATGGTTGCCCGCTACAACGCCGACCTGGCGAACAACTTGGGCAACCTCATGAGCCGCGTCGCCACCGTGGTCAGCCGCAAGTGCGACGGCATCGGGCCGGCACCCCGCGTGGACAGCCCGCTGGCCGACGCGGTCGCCGAGTGCGTTGCCGAAACCGCTGACGCCTGGGAGCGCTTGGCGCCGTCGGAAGCCCTCGACGCCACTTGGCGCATCATCCGTGAGACCAATGCAATGCTCGAGACTGCCGAGCCGTGGAAGGTCGATCCTGGTCCCGAAGTGGACGCCGTGCTGGGCGACGCGCTCGAGGCGCTGCGCATCGTGGCGATCCTGGCGTCGGTGGCGACGCCGCGGGGCTGCGACGAAGTGTGGCAGCGCATCGGCATGGAGGGATCGGTTGCGGATCAGCGCCTGCCGGAAGCCGCAGCCTGGGGCGGTTACCCCGGCGGCCTGCCGGTGTCGACCGGCGAGCCGCTGTACCCGCGCTTGCGATGAACCCGGCACCGTGAACCCAAGTCCGTGAGCACAGCGTCCCAAGCCGACGTCTGGATCGACAGTCACTGTCATCTGTGGGAAGACGGTGCTGAACTGGTGGCCGAGGCGCATCGGGACGGCGTGGCTTGGGTGGTCGACATCGGCACCGATGTCGAGCGCAGCCTCGCGGCGCTGGATCGCTCCCGCACGCTGCCGGGCGTCGCAGCCACCGTCGGCCTGCACCCCCACGACGCCGACGACGGCCCCGCAGCGCTCGACGTGCTCGAACAGCTCATCGCCGACGCAGGAGCGGCTGGCGCGGGCGGCACGGGGCTCGTCGCCGTCGGCGAGTGCGGACTCGACTACTACTACGAGCACTCGGATCGGGCCAGCCAGCGCGAGGCATTCGCCGCCCAGATCGCGATGGCGCACCGCTACGGGTTGGCGCTGGTCATTCACAGCCGAGATGCGTGGGAGGACACCTTCGATGTGCTCGATGCCGAGGGAGTGCCTCACGGTGCGGTGTTCCATTGCTTCACCGGCGGTCCCGACGAGGCTCGTGCAGCGCTCGATCGAGGTGCTTCGGTGTCGTTCAGCGGGATCGTGTCATTCCGCAACGCGGCCGAGATCCGCGACGCCGCAGCGCTCGTTCCCGCGGACAGCTATCTCATCGAGACCGACGCGCCGTACCTCGCACCGGTGCCCAAGCGCGGCAAGAAGAACCGGCCGAGCTGGGTGCGCTACGTGGGCGAGGCAGTGGCGGCAGCACGGGGTGTTCCCGCCAGCCAAGTCGCCGCGGAAACCACCGCCAACGCCGCGCGCATCTTCGATCTGGACGAGGCTGGGTCTCAAGAGGCTGAGCCGGAAGGCGAAGCCGTGGCCCGAGTGCCCCGTGAGCCCGCATCTGACGAAGACGGGGCACAAGAACGGGAAGCAGCAGGACCCTCGCCACGACAGTCCGCCAGTCCGCGCGCGTCCCTATGACCGGTCGGCTGCTGACCCTGCCCGCCGTCAAGGAGATGCTCGAGCGGGCGGGCACAGCGCCACGTCGAAGTCTCGGTCAGAACTTCGTGGTCGATCCGAATACGGTCCGCCGCATTGCCCGCTTGGCGGGCATCGGTCCCGGCGACCGTGTCGTCGAGATCGGCGCCGGGCTGGGCTCGCTGACTTTGGCATTGGCCTCGACTGGCGCCGAGGTAGTGGCGGTCGAGACCGACGGGCGCCTCGTGCCGCTGCTATTCCACGCGGTCGGCGATGCTGCGGTTGACAGAGCGTCGGAGTCGGCAGACGACGGCACGCCACAGCGTGCCACGGCCGTCGATGCGGCACCGGGCTCGGTCGTCGCGAATCCGCCGAAGTTCGAGCGTGCAGGCGCGCACCCGGTGAGGGTGGTTCATGCCGACGCACGCCGTTTGGATTGGAACGCGCTCCTGGAGGGGACCGACTGGCACTTGGTAGCGAACCTGCCGTACAACATCGCGACGTCACTGGTGCTGACCGTGCTGGATGGCGTGCCGGCCGTCACCCGGCTGCTCGTGATGTGCCAGCGGGAAGCTGCCGAGCGATTGGCTGCTGCGCCGGGCAGCGGCGCCTACGGTGCCGTCTCGGTGCGGGTCGCGCTCCACGCTGATGCAGAGCTGGTCGGGGCGGTGCCAGCGTCGGTCTTCTTTCCCCGACCGGAGGTGGAATCGGCGCTGGTGCGCATCGTCCGCCGTTCCCCGCCCATCCAGCCCGAATTGCGCGCAGAGGTCAATCGACTCGTGACAGCCGCGTTCGCCCACCGTCGCCAGATGCTGCGCCGCACCCTGCGGGGCGCCCTCGACGACGCCGACCGGACGCTCGCGAGGGCAGGCGTGAATCCGACCGATCGCCCCGAACGCCTCGGGCTCGCCGAATGGGTGCGTCTCGCCGAGTTCTCGCTGGCAACCCCGGCGCAGAGCTGAGCGGGCCATGGCAACCGACACCCAGGCGGCCCGGCTGCTGGCGCCGGCAAAGCTGACGGTCCGGCTGCGGATCACCGGCATCCGGTCCGACGGCTATCACCTCATCGATGCCGAGATGGTGACGCTCGATGTATGTGATGAGATCATCCACGGGCGCAGTGCCAGACTGGGATGTTCCCACCGATCGTTCGAACTTGGTGATCCGGGCGCTGGAGCTCGCCGGCCGCACCGCCCATGTCGAGGTCCGCAAGCGCATCCCGCCCGGCGCGGGACTCGGCGGGGGGTCAGCCGACGCAGCCGCCGTGCTCCGCTGGGCGAACCGGGTGACTGCCGCGCAGACCGCCGGTGCCGCCACAACCGGCGCAGGGCCTCGCCCGCACCCGCTCGCCATCGTCACCCCGCAGCAGGCGGCGGTGCTTGGCGCAGATGTGCCGTTCTGCCTCGTCGGCGGCCGTGCCCGCGTGACGGGAGTCGGCGAGATCGTCGAGCCGCTCGGTTTCCGGCATCAGTCCTTCGTGCTGTGGACACCGCCGATCGAAGCCGACACTGCGACCGTGTACCGCAAGTGGGATGAGCTGGGCGGCCCGAGCGGCGACACCAATGACCTCGAGCCCGCCGCGCTCGCCGCCTATCCCGAGCTTGCCGCTTGGCGCGATGAGCTCGCTGCCCGTACCGGGCGAGTGCCGCAACTGGCCGGCAGCGGTGCCACCTGGTTCATCCCCGAACCAGTCAACGCCAACGCCGTATTGCCGACGATTCACGGCATCCCTGCGGTCAGGGCATGCGCCATCACCACAGCCGAAATCGAACCGGCAACCAACACCGAGGCTCAACCCCAAAACCCACCACTCCGCGGGACATAGCGGGCTCAAGTTTGCGTACCACGGTCCAACAAGTGCGCCGTTGCTCATTGCAAAAGTAATAGTTGAGTGTGTAATTTCAAGGTGTGAGTTCGACGCTGCTTCCTCGCGCCATGGCGCCTGTCCTTGAGGACGCCCTTCGACGGAGCCCGGTGGTGGCGCTCATCGGGGCCCGGCAATGCGGCAAGACGACTCTCGCGCGCCAGTTCGTTGCGGCCGACTCGCCGAACTACTTCGATCTCGAGGATCCGCTCAGCCTCGCCCGGCTGGACCAGCCCATGACAGCGCTCGGGCCGCTGCGAGGCTTTGTCGTGATAGACGAAGTGCAGCGTCGCCCCGATTTGTTTCCCGTCCTGCGGGTTCTGGCCGATCGTGACGACAATCCGGCGCGGTTCTTGGTGCTGGGCAGCGCCGGCCCGGACCTGCTGCGCCAGAGCGCGGAGTCACTGGCCGGGCGCATCGAGTACCACGAACTCACCGGATTGCTGGCAGCCGAAGTCGGCGCCGAGCGCATGGAGACGCTGTGGCTGCGCGGCGGGTTCCCCCGATCAATGCTCGCCGGCAGCGACCAGGAAAGCCTGACTTGGCGCAAGTCGTACACCCAGACGTTCGTCGAACGCGACCTTCCGCAGTTCGGCGCCGGGCTCGCAGCGCCCACGGTCCATCGCCTGGTGCTCATGCTGGCCCACTACCACGGCCAGATCGTCAACGTCCGGGCGCTCGCGACAGCGCTCGGCATCAGCGAGACCACCGTCCGGCGCTACCTGGACCTGCTGGAACAGCTCTTCTTGATCCGTCAGCTTCGCCCGTGGCACGAGAACCTGCGCAAACGGCAAATCAAGCGCCCGAAGCTCTACTTTCGGGACTCGGGGCTGTTCCACCATCTGATCGGCGTCGGCGCGATGGACGATCTGCTTACCGACCCCAGGATCGGCGCCTCCTGGGAAGGCTTCGTCTTGGAGGAGACGCTCGCTGAGGCGCGCCCTGAGGGGGCGTACTTCTGGGGAACCCACGCCGGCGCAGAGCTCGACCTGCTGCTGTTCGTGAAGGGCCGCAGGATCGGCGTGGAAATCAAGCGAGCAGACGCCCCACGCCGCACTCCATCGATGACCACAGCAGTGCGCGATCTCTCGCTCGACGCGCTCTGCGTCCTCTACCCCGGCAGCCTCCGCTACGAGATCGGCGAGCGCATCACAGCAGTCCCCGCAACAGGCTTCTTCACTGCATCGATGTCGAGATGGTGACGCTCGACCTGTGTGACGAGATCATCGTGCACCACAGTTCGGCATCGTCGGTCGAAATCGCGCCTGCGTATCCGGGCGGGCGCGGGACTCAGCCTTGACAACTCGACGATCTCGTCGGGAATGTCTGTCTCAGGCTGAAAGATCTCGACAGCCATCCGATGGAGAGGCGTCCAAGTGAAGCTGAACTCTAGGAATTGGGGCAAGACACGTCCGAAACAGAGGTTCTGCCAGCCTCCGACCGAGGCCAACGCGCCAGCGCCGTCGTCACCGAGGTCGAGCACCTTGCTGGTGTCTGGCGACTGAACGGTTTGCTTGAGCAACAGGAACAACTGCAGCAGGCTGGTCTTGCCGGAGCTGTTGGCACCGAAGAATCCGGTGATTGGAGCCAAGGCGACGTCGCCTGTCGCGCGCCAAGCCTTGTAATTGCTCGCGCTGAAGCCCGTGAACATGGACAGGTCTCTCGTCGAATGGTACCGGCGACTGTCCGCGGCACCGGGGTCAGCGGTTGCGACGTTGGTAGCGCGTGCGCCGCAGCATCTTGCGGTGCTTCTTCTTGCGCATCCGCTTGCGGCGCTTTTTGACCAGCGATCCCATCGAGTGCCGAACGCTACCGCCTCAGAGGGTCCCTGCGACGAGTCAAATCCATGACGGCGGCATCGAAGCCGGTCGCTACCCTCGATCCACGGACAACCGCCTGCGGCGACAGGCGCAATCGGGGATCGTTCAATTGGCAGGACATCGGGTTTTGGTCCCGGCAATGGAGGTTCGAGTCCTCCTCCCCGAACTCAGCAATCCGCATGTCGAAGCAGCACGATGAGCCCAGACTCGATGAAGCCGGGCGTGACGACGCCACCGTGCGCGGCCATCGTGCTGGCGGCTGGGGCCGGCACCCGCATGGACTCGGACCTGCCCAAGCCGCTTCACCCCGTCGGGGGGCGGGCCATGGTGCTGCGGGTGCTCGACGCCCTCGCAGGAGTCGATGCAGCATCGGTGGTTGTGGTGGTGGGTCACGGTGCGGACCGCGTCCGCGACGAGGTGCTCGCGGGGGCACCCCAGCCGAAACGACTGACCTTCGCCGACCAGCCCCGTCAGCTCGGCACCGGCGACGCTGCCCGGGTCGGGCTCGACGCGCTCGGCGAGGCAGCGGGGGCGAGCGATGTGCTGGTGCTGGCAGGCGACACGCCGCTGCTGCGGTCCGAGAGCCTCATCGAGCTTGTTGCCGTCCGGCGCCGTGACGGCTCGGCGGCGAGCCTGCTGACGGCTCGCCTCGACGATCCGACCGGCTACGGGCGCGTCGTGCGCAGCGATGACGGCATCGCCATCGTCGAGCAGCGCGACGCCTCGCAGGCAGAGGCGCAGATCAACGAGATCAACGCAGGCGTGTACTGCTTCGACCTCGCCCAGCTCCGCCGCGTGCTGCCGCAGGTTCGCCGCGCCAATGCAGCAGGGGAGTACTACCTCACCGACGCCATCGGTCTGCTGGGTCGCAGCGGCCAGGACATCTCTGTGGTTGCCCTGAACGATCCCGCCGAAGCCATGGGCGTGAACGATGCGGCTCAGCTCGCCGCATGCGAGGAAGCACTGGCGGAACGACAGCTTCGCTGAGGCCTGCAGGGCTGCGGCGCAGCGGGAAACTCCGGGGTTCCGCTCGCGCGGTCGGGTAGCCTCAAAAACGTCGCCGGACTGCTGAACATGCCGCCACAACCCATTGCCGAGCGTTCCGCCCAGCCTTCAGGTGCTGCTGCTACGAGCGCGTCTGCGTCGAGCACGGCGCCCAGGGGACTGCTGCGAAAGGAACACGCAATGGAGCTGGTCACCAAGAAGCGCCTGCACCTGTTCAGCGGGCGGGCGAATCCGGAGTTGGCCACCGAGATTGCAGAGCAGTTGGGCGTGGAGCTTGGCGACCCCGGGCTCATCGACTTCGCCAACGGCGAGATCAAGTGCAAGTTCGCCGAGTCGATCCGCGGCGGCGACGTGTTCATCATCCAGAGCCATGCCGCCTGCGAGGCCATGAGCCCCAACGACGCGATCATGGAGCAGCTCATCATGGTCGACGCCGCCCGCCGCGCTTCGGCCAAGCGCATCACCGCTGTGGCACCCCTGTACGGGTACGCCCGCCAGGATCGCAAGGCAGCTGGCCGCGAGCCGATCACCGCACGCCTGCTGGCCGACCTGTTCACCGTCGCCGGGGCTGAGCGTCTCGTGTCGATCGACCTGCACAGCGGCCAGATCCAGGGATTCTTCGACGGTCCGGTGGATCATCTGACAGCCGCGCCGGTGCTCATCGACTACCTGTCCGGCGTCATGGGGCCCGACTCGGTGATCGTGTCGCCTGACACCGGCCGTGTGAAGGTGGCCGAGCGCTACGCAACCCGGCTGGGCTGTGACGTCGCGTCGATCTACAAGCGCCGTGCCACCGACAACGCCAATGAGTCGGAGGCGCTCGGCATCATGGGCGAGGTGGCGGGCCGCACCTGCGTGATCATCGACGACATGATCGACACCGCGGGCACCATCTGCTCGGCCACCGAGACGCTGGTCGCCAACGGTGCCGCCGACGTGATGTGCGCCAGCACACACGGCCTGTTCTCCGAGCCGGCGGTAGACCGCCTGAAGAACTCTTCGCTGAGCCAGGTCATCGTCACCAACACGGTGCCGATCCCCAGCTCCAAGCAGTTCGACAAGCTGGTGGTGCTCAGCGTCGCCGGCGTGTTCGCCGATGCCCTCGAGTCGGTGTTCGAAGACGCATCGGTGTCGGAGATCTTCGACGGCCAGAACCTGTTCTGAAGCTGTTCTCCCGGGGGCGCCCGCAGTCTGATCTCGTAGGCTGTCTCGTCGCTATCGACTAGGCGCCCAATGCTCGAAAGGGCCAGCATGGAACAGCTGAAGCTCATCGCCGAGACCCGTCAAGCCACCGGCTCGGGTCCATCGCGGCGTCTGCGCGCCGAAGACAAGATCCCGGCAGTGATGTACGGCCACGGCAGCGAACCCGTGTCGATCACGCTGGACCGGCTGCGGTTTCGGGCTGCGCTGAACGCAGCGGGCCCGAACGCGATCATCACGCTCGAGGTGGAGGGCAAGAACCACCTCACCATCGTCAAGGACATGCAACGCGACACGATCGCCAACCGCGTTACGCATGTCGATTTCCTGCTGATCTCGCTCGACGAGCGCCTGGTGGTGGATGTGCCAATCCGGCTGATCGGCGAGGCGGTGCGGGCGGGCCGTGAAGGCGCAGTGGTGCAGCAGCAGCTCATGTCGCTGCACGTCGAATCGCCCGCGGGGGTGATACCCCCGGCCTTCGATGTCGACGTGGAGTCGCTCTCGCTGGACAACCCGATCCGTGTCGGCGATCTCACCTTGCCGGAGGGCATGGAGAGCTTGCTCGACGACGAAACGCTGGTGGCGATCGCACAGCGGACGCGCGCTGCCGTCGCCGCCGAGCAGGTCGACGAGGAAGGCGAGCCGGCCGACGCTGACGCCCTCGACGACGCTGACGAAGCCGACGAGGACTGAACGCCCCGGTGTCCGTGTTCCGCCGGGCGGCCGCGCGGCGGGGAACAGCCGCAGACTGGCTGGTGGTGGGTCTCGGCAATCCTGGCGAGCGCCATGCCGGAAGTCGTCACAACGTGGGCGCCGAGGCCACCGAACGCTGGGCCTCGAAGCTCCGGTGCGACTTCGCGGTGCAGCGGCGCGAGCACGCTCGAGTGGCACAGGCCACGGTGGGCGAGCGTCGCATCACCCTCGCATGCCCGACCACATTCATGAACGAGAGCGGCCGCAGTGTGGGCGTGCTGGTGAAGCGCCACGGCATCGTCGAGCCGTCACGCCTCGTCGTCGTCCATGATGAGCTCGACCTCGAGCCCGGCCAGGTGCGGTTCAAGTCGGGCGGCGGGACCGCCGGTCACAACGGCTTGGCGTCGATCGCCAACCAACTCGGCACCCGGGACTTCGCACGGCTGCGCATCGGCATCGGCAAGCCCCCCCGGCCCGAAGCCGGCAAGAAGTGGGTGCTGCAGCGACCGAGGGGTCACGAAGAGCCAGTGATCGACACAGCCGTGGACCTTGCGGTAGCGGGGCTTGAGGTGCTGGTGCGCGAGGGCATGGAGGCGGCGATGACCGTCACGAATGCCCGCCGGCGGCGACAGGATCCTCAAGCTCAGTGAGCGCGGCAAATCCAGTGAGCGACGCACCGCTGCGGGGGCTGGCCGAGCGTCTCGGCCGCGACCACGGCTTCGTGTCGATGCTGGGTCGGGCGTCCGGCTCGATTGCCGTTGCCGAGGGAGCTCGCCCGTTCGTCGTCGCCGGCTTGGCGACATTGGGATCGCGCATCCCGATCCTTGTCGTCACCGCTACCGCCAACGAAGCCGAGCGCTATGCCGCCGATCTCCGCACTTGGTTGGGGGAGGGACAGGTAGCGCTGTTTGCGGCGTGGGAGACGCTGCCCTTCGAGCGCGTGAGCCCCGCAACCGAGACGATGGGTCGGCGGCTGGCGGTGCTGGAGGCGCTGAAGCCGCGCAGCGGCCCTAGTGGTAGGTCGCCGGTTTGTTCGCGGGGTTGCCACGATTGTTTGTGCAGGTCAGAGGGCCGCGATGCCACGCAGACAAACCCGCGACACACCACTCCCCACGGCCGACGCGCCCGTGCGCATCGATCTGTGGGGTGATGAGGTAGACCGTCTCACCCAGTTCTCGGTCGCCGATCAGCGTTCGGTGGCGGAGCTTGCGCAGACCCAGATCTACCCGGCACGAGAGATGCGGCCCGACGCCGCCATGCGCGAACGGGCCGCAGCGCTGGCCGTCAGCGAACCGTGGTGCAGAGAGCACATGGAGCGTCTCAGCAGGGGCGAGCTCTTCGACGGGATGGAATCGTGGCTGCCGTGGCTCGCCGCAGATGAGATCGTGCTGCCAGACCTGCTGGGACCCGACTCGCTGGTGTTGCTCTGCGAGCCGCGGCGGCTCGCTGACCGTGCCGCCGACATCAAGGCGGAGACCGATGACCTCACCCAGTCGCTGGCAGTGACGTGGGGTTTGCGGAGCCCTGACGGCGCCGATGATGGCAGTGACACTGCTTCTCGCGATGCTCCGGCTCCTTTCCCGCCGTTGCATATTGCATTCGATCGGTTGCTCGCGCACTGCCCGGCGGCGGTGTGGTCGGTGGACTCCACGGCGGCGCCGACGGCGGACGGCCATCCTGGGCCTCACGTCACGACCGAGCCATGGTTGCCCGTTGCGGGTGATCCCGAGCGCTTGGTGGCCCAACTGCGCCGCTTGGTACTGGGCGCGGAGCGCCCAGGTGTGTCAGCCGCGGAGCGCCCCGTCGTTGTCGTGGCCGCCGAAGGAGACGGCTCGGCTGCTCGGCTCGCGGACACGCTGCGTGCCCATGAAGTACCGCTGCGCCTGCATAACGAACCCAGCAGCTTCGACCCGGCGGCCGGCGGTCACGTCGTGGTGGCACCGCTCGAAGGAGGCTTCATCGCGCCCGCAGCCGGAGTGGCGGTGCTGCCGGAGGCGGAGTTCACCGGACGTCGCCGGGTCCACCGCGCAGTCCGGCGGCGGACGGGCGTGGCGCCGACGTTCGAAGATCTGAGCGTCGGCGATTTCGTCGTCCATCACCATCACGGCATCGCACGTTATGCAGGGCTCGTCCGGCGAGCCTTCGGAGACGACGAGCGCGACTACCTCGAGCTGGAGTTCCGGGGGACCGATCGGCTCTACCTGCCCACCGAGCAGATCGACTTCATCCGCCCGTACATCGGGGGGGAGACGCCCCGGCTCAGCCGCATGGGCGGCAGCGATTTCCAGCGCCAGAAGGCCAAGGTGCGAGCGGCCGTGGCCGAGGTCGCCCAGGAGCTGGTGGTGCTGTACCAGCGACGCATCACCACATCGGGCAACGCGTTCGATCCGCACGGCTTGGGCATGGCAGAGCTGGCCGACAGCTTCGTCTACACGCCCACGCCTGATCAGCGCCGCACGATCGACGACGTGCTGGCGGACATGGCAGAGCCAGTGCCTATGGATCGACTGGTGTGCGGCGATGTCGGCTTCGGCAAGACGGAGGTGGCGGTACGGGCCGCGTTCTGCGCGGTGAGCGCCGGGAAGCAGGCGGCGGTGCTGGTGCCGACCACTCTGCTGGCCCAGCAGCACCACCAGACATTCGCCGAGCGATATGCCGACCATCCCGTTCGGGTCGAGGTGCTCAGCCGCTTTCTCACGCCCGTCGAACAGCGGGCAGTGGTCGCCGGGGTCGCGGACGGAACCGTCGATGTGGTGATCGGCACGCACCGGCTGCTGTCCGATGACGTGAAGTTCAAGAACCTGGGTCTGCTGGTGGTCGACGAGGAGCAGCGCTTCGGCGTGAGCCACAAGGAGTCCATCAAGCACCTGCGAGCCGAAGTGGATGTGCTGACGCTGACGGCCACGCCCATCCCGCGCACGCTCGAGATGGCACTCACCGGCATCCGGGACCTGTCGCTGCTGCAGACGCCGCCAGCCGAGCGCCAGCCCATCCTCACCCACGTCGGCGCGTACGACGAGCGCGCCGTCAGCGAGGCCATCCGCCGTGAGCTGCTGCGCGAGGGCCAAGTGTTCTTCGTGCACAACCGGGTTGCCGACATCGGTGTGGTGGCGGCGGGCTTGGCAGAGCTGGTGCCCGAGGCTCGCATCGCCGTGGCGCACGGCCAGATGGATGAAGGCACGCTGGAGCAGATCGTCATCGACTTCTGGGCCGGCGCATACGACGTGCTGGTCTGTACGACCATCATCGAATCGGGCATCGACATGCCGAGCGTCAATACGCTGGTCGTGGATCGAGCGGACCTGCTGGGGCTCGGGCAGCTGCACCAGATCCGCGGGCGTGTGGGCCGGTCTGGCCAGCGTGCGTATGCCTACCTGTTCCACCCGGAGGGCCGTTCGCTGTCCGAAGAGGCCTATGAGCGCCTCCGCACGATCGGCGAGTCCACCGAGTTGGGCTCGGGATACCGGATCGCGATGCGCGACCTCCAGCTGCGCGGCGCGGGCAACCTGCTCAGCGGTGTGCAGTCGGGGCACATCGCAGCCGTGGGCTACGACCTGTACTGCGAGCTGGTCAGCGAGGCGGTCGCCTCTTTGAACGGCGAGACACCTGCCCAGCCTGCGGAGATGGTGATCGACTTGCCCCTTGCGGCACACCTGCCCGACGGTTACGTGGCTGACGCTACGGGCCGACTCGAGGCGTATCGTCGTCTCGGGGCCGTGACCGAACTGGTCGAGGTAGCCGACATAGAAGCCGAATGGATCGACCGCTACGGACCTGTCCCGGATGCTGCGCAGACGCTGCTGCACATCGCGCTGCTGCGCACCGAGTGTCACAGGCTCGGCATGCGAACCGTGGCGTTCGCTCCTGGCCACGACGGCGGCAGGGTGCGTTTCGGTCCGCTCGAGCTCACGGCAAGTGAGGAGCTGCGCATGCGGCGCATCTGTGCCGGCACGCCGTTCAGCGCGGCCCGGTACAAGGCTGACGACCGGGAGGTGCAGCTGTCGGTCCGTGCGCTGAAGCCGGCCACGGTCGGGCACCTGTTCGCCTTCTGCCAGCAGTTGCGGCCCCCACCCGCCTCGGGGTGAAGCCCCGCCGACGCGGCGAGCACCTAGCCTGCCCGCAGTGCGTGCCAGGGGGAGTTCCATGTCTCGACGAGCTGCGCTGCTGGCTCCGCTGGTGCTGGTGGCACTGCTGACGTTCGCATGTGCGGACGATGGCAACGTCGTCACCATCCACACTGGGCTCGATCCTGAGTCCGATGCCGAGCTCATTGCCGAGCTCGACACTGACGGCGACGGCGTCGTGTCACGAGCCGCTGCGGAGGCCGCTGCGGACGAAGCCGAGTTGGAAGCCGAGCTCGATGCCGAGCGCGCTGAACGTGACGCGGCTCGGGCCGCCCAGGAGGCCGCATACCTAGAGCTGCTCGCCGACGATGCTGCTGTGGCGGCGAGCTACCCGGGCGGGCAACTGCTCATCGGCGATGTGAGCGCCAACATCGTGGACTCGCCGATCACGCTCATGGACGACCCCGAGAACCCGACGCACGAGGAATTCGTGTCCCGGCTCACGTCGATGATGCAGCTGCGCCTTGCCGGTATCGCACTGGACGAATTGGGCTTCCCAGTCGACATCGGCCTCCCTGACGCAGAGATCAATGCACAGGTGCAGGCTCACCTTGAGGGCCCCTTCGAGGAGTTCGCTCAGCAGCGCGCCATCGAAGACGATCCCAGCATCGAGCGGCTGGCGACACCTCACTGCGTGAGCGCGTTGGCGGCGACGTCCGAAGCCGACGCCGCGGCGGCCTCCGAGCGCGTGCAGGCCGGCGATGCCTTCGGCGATGTTGCTGCTTCGGTCAACCTGCCCGGCCTGACCGACACTGACGGCACCATCGGCTGCGGCTTACCCTTCGAACTGCGTCTGCCCAGCGAGCTGACGCTGGCGCTGCTCGAGCTGGAGCCTGGCGAGCTGACCGCGCCGCTCCTGCTGCCGTCCACAGCAAGCCCGACCGGCGAGCTCTGGGTGGTGCTGCACTTGGACTCGCTGAACACCGATGCAATCGATCTCTCGTCGATCGGGCCGTTTGCGGGACGTCTGTTGACGGAGGTCATGTCGACCTACGAGGTGAGCGTTGCCCCGGCGCTCGGCACATGGATCGCCGACAACCTGCGGGTGTCGCTGCCGCTCCTGCCGTGAGCTGGGGCTGGCGCGGAGGCTGTCGTGGCCGGTGAGCTCCCCACCGGCAAGCAAGCCGACCTCGGGCAACGACTCGTCTCGCTTCACGAGGTGGTCGCCAGGCTGCGTCGGGAATGCCCGTGGGACCGGGTGCAGACGCACGCAACGCTCGCTCCGTACGCGCTCGATGAGGCCTCGGAACTGGCCGAGGCGTTGCAGGCGGCATCCGAAGCGCTGGCCGGTGACGCGCACGAAGCGGCGACGGCCATCGAGGATCTGGTTTCCGAGCTCGGCGATGTGCTGCTGCAGGTCTTGATGAATGCCGCGATCGGCGAGCAGGCGGGAACGTTCACGCTGGTTGAGGTGCTCGAAACCGTCGAGGCCAAGATGCTGCGCCGCCATCCCCATGTGTTCCAGCGCGATCCGAACGCGCCCGAGCCCAGTGATGACGAGCTCTCGGTGCAGTGGGAGGCGATCAAGGCCGCCGAGCGTGAGGCTCGGGCACAGCGCATCGCTGCGCGGGAAGCGCGCAAGAGCTAGCGCAGCGCCAAGCGCGGAAGAACTGGCCGGCGCACCGGTACCCTCGCATTGCGTGACAGCGCACGCGTCCACGCAGATCACCGGGGTGATCGGCCGCGAAGTCCTCGATTCCCGTGGCAATCCCACCACCGAAGCCGAGGTGCGGACTGCAGGCGGCGCCTTGGGCCGCGCCATTGTGCCCTCAGGTGCCTCGACGGGACAATTCGAGGCCGTCGAGTTGCGGGACGGCGGCGAGCGATATGGCGGCAAGGGGGTCGCCGTCGCCGTAGGGCATGTGAACGGCGAGATCGCAGAAGCGCTGGTAGGTCTCGATGCCGTCGATCAGCGGTCGGTCGACCACACGCTCATCGTGCTCGACGCGACGATGAACAAAGCTCGATTGGGTGCGAACGCCGTGCTGGCCGCTTCCCTGGCCTCAGCACACGCGGCCGCAGCGACGCTGGGGCTGCCGCTCTACCGCCACATCGGCGGTGCCAATGCACATGTGCTGCCCACGCCGATGATGAATGTCATCAACGGCGGTGAGCATGCCGACAACAACGTGGATCTGCAGGAGTTCATGATCGCACCCGTAGGGGCGGCGTCATATTCCGAGGCACTGCGGTGGGGCACCGAGACGTATCACGTGCTGCGCGGCGTCCTGCGCTCGCGCGGGCTGTCGACGGCGGTCGGCGACGAAGGCGGGTTCGCACCCGATCTGGAATCCAACGAGGCAGCCCTGGCGCTGCTGATCGAAGCGATCAGCGAAGCCGGCTTCGAGCCGGGCGTCGACATGGCGCTGGCGCTCGACGTGGCGTCCACCGAGTTCTACGCAGACGGCGTCTACACCCTCGCCGGCGAGGGACGCCAGCTCGACGCCGCCGGCTTTGCCGGCTATCTGGCCGACCTGTGCGAGCGCTACCCGATCTGCTCAGTCGAGGACGGTATGGCCGAGGACGACTGGGACGGCTGGTCGACGCTCGGCGACTTGGTCGGCGAGCGAGTCCAGCTCGTCGGCGATGACCTCTTCGTCACGAATATCGAGCGGCTGGGGCGCGGCATTGCTGCCGGCGTCGCCAACAGCGTGCTGGTGAAGGTCAACCAGATCGGCACGCTTACCGAGACGCTCGACGCTGTCGAGTTGGCAGGGCGGTCCGGCTACACCGCGGTCATGTCGCACCGCTCGGGCGAGACCGAGGACACCACCATTGCCGACTTGGCGGTAGCCACCAACTGCGGACAGATCAAGACCGGCGCGCCGGCACGGTCCGATCGGGTCGCCAAGTACAACCGGCTGCTGCGCATCGAGGAAGAGCTCGGCGAAGATGCCGCGTACCGGGGCGGCAGCTCGCTTGCCCGTGACCCATAGACCCCGTTTCCCAGAGGCACAGCACCCATGAAGCCCCCGAGCCCATGAGTACGGCGCCGGCGGACCTGCCGACGCAAGCTCGCCGTCGGGACGGTCGACCTCGACCTCTGGCGGTGCTCATCAGCTTGGTGATCGTGGTGAGCGCCGTCGGCCTGCTGGCGGTGCTGCTGTTCCCTTGGCAGTCGCTGACGTCTCAGCGGCGCAGCATTGACCACGCCGCCGACACGCTCGAGCGGCTGCAGGCGGAGACATCCCACCTGGCTGTCCAAGTGGCCGAGGCCAAGGATCCGGTGGTGGTGGAGCGGATCGCGCGTGAGCAGCTCTCGCTGGTGCGCGAGGGTGACACCCTGTATCGCCTCAATGTGGATCCTGCCGACGTGATCACGCTGCCGTCGTCGTGGCCGCTGCCGGGCGTGGCCCACCTGCTCGGCGACGGCGAGGGTTGACGCGTCGCTTTCCGCCCATGTTCGCTCCGCTCACGGGCCGCTCAGGCCCCGGGGCTCAGCCTCTGAGCTAGTCGGTCATGATCTGCAGGGCCCGCCCGATGATCGCATCGCGGTGGGTGTCGGCGTCCACGCCGCTCTGCTCGATCGACAGGCGGATAGTGCCCACCGCGGCTGCAGCCCGGATCCGATCGGTGACGTCCGATGAGGACCCGGTGAGCCACGCGAAGAGATCTCTGGCCTGGCCTCGCAACCGCTGACCCACGGCGCTCCGCTGAACATCGAGATCATTGGCAACGAACTGGAATATCGCGATGTCGCGGGCCAGCAGGTCGAAGTAGCGATCGAACACCTCGCGTATGGCGTCCGGCGTTCGCTCGAGTTCGGCCATCCGGGCAATGATCGTCTCGCCGTCGCGCTCCATCGGGGCTAGGACGCTGGCAAGCACATCCTCCTTGCCGGTGAAGTGGTAGTAGAGCGCAGCCGGCGTCAGGCCGAGCCCCAAGGTGAGCTGCCGGATCGACGTGCCGCGGTAGCCCTGCCGGGCGAACAGGTCACGGGCGCGTCGCAGGATCGAGCCGCGCGTGTTCGCTGGCATCGGTTCGCTCGCGCGCGCCGACGTGCCGCCAGTACCTGCCGGGGCTGCATCGCGGACCACATCGTCAACCTACTGCTGTGCCCGCAGACCACTTGGCCCCGTGTCTGCGCGCTCCCGCCGGATGATGCATGATGGTGCGCGCTCGGCCCTGTGGGCCGTGTAGACAGACACCCGGCTTGGGCCAGCGATTGCTCGGCCTCGCGGCCGACGAGAAGAGGGGTCATTGTGGAGATCAGCGTCACTGTGAACGGTGAGACTCGTACCGGCGATGTCGAACCGCGCACGCTGCTCGTGTACTGGCTGCGGGACGACCTGCGGCTGACAGGCACGAACATCGGCTGCGATACGTCCTCGTGCGGCGCCTGCACAGTGCATGTGAACGGCGAATCGGTGAAATCGTGCACGATGCTGGCGGCGCAGGCTGACGGCGAGGACATCCTGACCATCGAGGGCTTGGCGCCGTCCGAAGACGAACTGCATCCGATGCAGGAAGCCTTCCGCCAGAACCACGGCCTGCAGTGCGGCTACTGCACTCCCGGCATGGTCATGGCGGCGGTATCGCTGCTTGAGGAGAATCCCGACCCGTCCGAGCGAGAAGTCCGCTTGGGACTGGAAGGGAACCTGTGCCGCTGCACGGGGTACCACAACATCGTCAAGTCGGTGCTGGCCTGCGCGGCCGGCGAGACAGCGGCCTGAGGGGAGCGCAGCAATGATTCCTGCAGCATTCGACTATGTACGGGCCGGCTCTGCGGAGGAGGCCATAGCGCTGCTCGGCGAGCATGGCGACGAGGCCAAGCTGCTGGCCGGCGGCCATTCGCTGCTGCCGATGATGAAGCTGCGCTTGGCGGTGCCGAGCGTGCTCGTGGACATCGGCCGTGTCAGCGGTCTCAGCTACATCAACGATGGCGGTGATCACATCGCTGTCGGCGCGCTCACCCGCCACCGCGCACTCGAGACCAGCGAGCTGCTGGCGGCGGAGTGCCCGCTGCTCGGCCATGTGGCCGGCGAAGTCGGCGACCCGCAGGTCCGCCACCGCGGCACCATCGGCGGCTCGCTGGCTCACTCGGATCCGGCGTCCGACTTGCCGGCGGCCGTGCTCGCACTGGGCGGCACGCTCGTCGCCCAAGGTCCGAACGGCAGCCGCGAGATCTCTGCCGACGACTTCTTCACGGGCTATTTCGAATCGGCACTCGCAGATGACGAGATGCTGACCGAGATCCGGGTCCCGAAGGCCCCCGGCAGCGGCTGGAACTACCAGAAGTTCAACCGACGGGCTCAGGACTGGGCGATCGTCGGTGCCGCTGCGGTGACCGTCAACGGCGGGACCAACGTGGCGCTGGTGAACATGGGCTCAGTGCCGTTGCGTGCCAGCGCAGTCGAGGCAGCGCTGGCAGGCGGGGCCTCTGCTGCTGATGCTGCCGAGCAGGCCGCCGAGGGCACGGATGCCCCCACGGATCTGAACGCCACGCCGGACTACCGCAACCACCTCGCTCGGGTGCTCACCCGCCGAGCACTCGAAGCAGCCGGCGTCTCCTAGGTCGGCTCTCAGGCGGGAGCCCGTCGGGCAGCTGCCCGAACGCGGCTCGGCAAAAGCGATCAGTCCAGCAGGCCGGTGGCTTGGCCGCCGTCGATGAGCAGGCCAGTGCCGGTGATGAACTTGGCTTGCTCGCTGCACAGGAACGCGACTGCGCTGCCGAAGTCGTCAGACTCGCCGCAGATGCCCATCGGGTTGCTCTGGCCTGCCTGATCTCGGTCCATCATCTTGGAGACACGATCGGTCCAATGCGAGCCGGGCTGAGCCGAGTTCACCGTCACCCCGTCGGCCGCCACTTCCCTGGCCGTGATCTTGAGGAAACTGGTCAACCCGGCTCGTGCGACCGAGCTGGCGAGCAGGAACGGGATGGGCTGCTTGACGCCGACACTGGTGATGGCGCACACCCGACCCCAGCCGCGCTCGCGCATCGGCGGGATGGCAACCCGGCACATTTCGATCATGGCCTTGCAGTTCATGTCGAAGGCCATCTGGTAGGCGTCGATCTCGGTGCTCTCGAACATGCCGGGAGGCGGGCCGCCGGCATTGGTGACCAGGATGTCCACTGAGCCGAGCCCGGCAATGGCCTGCTCGACGAAGCTGCGTCCTTCGGCGGGGTTGCTCAGGTCGGCTGTGATGGCCAGCACCTCGCCCTCGATCTCTGCGGCTGCCGCCGCTAGACGGTCAGGGTCGCGGCCGCAGATGGCCACCCGCACGCCGTCGGCGGCGAGCGCCTTCGCCGAGCCGAGTCCCAACCCGGCCGATCCTGCGGCCACCGCTGCAGTGCGTCCCGCAATTCCCAAGTCCATCGTCGCTTCCCCTGTCTCGACCCGCTGTGGCTATACCAAGCTGGTGTGTAGTCGCCCGGAACCGTAGCCAACCCCCGCACGGCAATGCGTGCCTGCGAGCCCCACCGTAGGACTCGTGCGCCGTAGCATCGAAGCGTGAGCGCGACTGCGGCACCGCCGACGCACGACGAGCTCGTGGCGAAGATGACCGGCGGCATGATGCGCTCGGACCTGCCTCGGTTCGAGGGCTCGGACCGCCTGCGTCCAGATGGACGGCCGCGGCCGGAGTTTCGGGCTGAGCTGCGTCGCATTCCCAATGCGATCAATGCACTGGAGGCGCTGCTCACGATGGCGGCGCCGGCGGCCGTCATCGCCGCGGTGGTTGCTATCGGGCACTGGCTCGCTGTCGTTGCTGCTGTGCCTGTCATCGGCACGCTGCAGCTGCGGATGTTCGTGCTGCACCACGAGGCGGCGCACCGGCTGCTGTTCTCGAACCGCTGGCTGAATGACCGGATCGGGATCAACCTGGTGGGTTGGTTCCCGTTCGGCACCGGCGCTCACCACTACCGCAGGGGCCACGCCAACCACCACCGCGACGAGTTCGGCCCCCGGGAGCCCGACTTCCTGCTGTACTCGTTCTACCCGATCGCCTGGCGGTCGCTCCGTCGAAAGTTCGTGCGGGATGCGGTGGGCGTGTCGGCATGGCGCATCGTCAAGCCCCGGTTCACCGGCTTGGTCAAGCTCAAGTTCCTGCCGCTCAGCCTGCGGTTCTTCGCCGGTCAGGCGATCGTGTTCACAGCGTTCTGGCTCGCAGGGCACCCATGGCTGTACCTGTTCTTGTGGGCGGTTCCCTTCTTCACTTGGTATCAGATCATCAACCGGCTGCGGGCCATCGCCGAGCATGGCGGCATGACCCGTACCCCCGACCGTCGCAATACCACGCATCACATCCGCCAGAGCTGGCTGGCCCGGGTGCTGTTCGTGCCGTACCACGTCGGTTACCACCTGGCACACCATGTTGACTCCGGCGTGCCGGCCCGCAACCTGCGCCGGTTGAACAGTGCACTGATCGAAGACGGTTACCTGCCAGCCGACGCCTCGTGGCCGACCTACCGCTCGCTCTGGCGGGCGCTCGCCGCTGGGTCACCCGAGCCCGCTTCGCAGCAGTCCTAGGGCGCCGGCGGGGACGGGCCGACGGGTCAGGGCCGTCGTCGAATACGTTTCGTGGCCATGTCGCGACTGAAATCCACCCAGCTCGGTTCGAACTGCGGTCTCCAGGTGTCGGAGCTCTGCTTGGGAACCATGAACTTCGGCGTGCCCGGACGGGGCCACCAGGGCGACTGGACCCTGGGCGTCGAGCAGGCCCGCCCCATCTTCGAGGCTGCCATCGAGCGCGGCCTGTACTACTTCGACTGCGCCGATGTCTACGGGGTGGGTGCGTCGGAAGAGGTGGTGGGCCAGATCCTGCGCGAGCTGCTGCCGCGCGAGCAGTACGTGCTCACCACCAAGGTGTCGATTCCGATGGGGCGCAATCCCAACGAGGGCGGCCTGAGCCGCAAGCACATCATGGAGGGGGTTGACAATTCGCTGCGCCGCCTCGGCGTCGACTATGTGGACCAGCTGATCATCCACCGCCACCCCCACGGCATCCCCGGAAGCGCCGACACGCCGATCGCTGAGTCTTTGGAGGCATTACACGATGTGGTCAAGGCGGGCAAGGCGCTGTACCTCGGCGGCTCGTCGATGTTCGCGTGGCAGTTCGCGGAGCTGCAGCTCACCGCCGAGATGCACGGCTGGACCAAGTTCGTGTCGATGCAGAACCACTACAACCTCATCTATCGCGAGGAGGAGCGGGAGATGAACCCGTACTGCGTCAGCACGGGAGTCGCACTGACGCCCTGGTCGCCGCTGGCGCGGGGCATTCTCACCGGGTCCTACCAAGGCAGCCTCGACGCCGGCACAACCGACCGCTCCAAGGGCCAGGACCGTGCTCGCACCGAAAGCCTCTACCTGGGCGAGCGCGACTTCGACATCGCTGCGCGGGTGTCTGAGGTGGCCGAGCGACTCGATGTGCGCCCCGCCCAGATCGCCTTGGCGTGGCTCGCCAACAAGCCCGAGATCACCGCCCCCGTGGTCGGCGTGTCCAAGATCAGCCAGCTCGACCAGCTCGTCGAAGCCACGACCATCGAGCTCAGCGCGGACGACACGGCCTACCTCGAGGAGCTCTACCAGCCCGTCGAGAACCTGCTCTCGCTCGGCACCAGCTGACACCGAAGAACGGTCCGCCGATGCGCGACGGCGGCCGCCAAGCGCAACTGGGCACACCACTAGCGTGCGATTCGCATGCCGGTGCTGCTGGGCGCTGCGGCGTCGGTCTTGATCGGCGTATCCGACTACTTCGGTCGTTACTGCAGCCGACGCGCGCGGGCCATGACCGCAGTCGGCACCGCGTTCATGGGCGGGCTGGTCGTGACGGTGGTGCTGCTGTTGCTGGTGCCGGGCTCGCCCGGCGGCGCGGCCCTCGCGCTCGGGGCCGTATCGGGAGTCTTGATGGCGCTAGCGCTCTCGGCGATGTGGCACAGCATGGCCGTGTCCTCCGCAGCGATCGCCTCGCCGGTGGTCGCCGCCTCCACCGCGCTGGGGCCGCTGGCATACGGGCTCGCGGCTGGCGAGCGGCCCTCGTCGGTGGTGGCCGCAGGCATCGCCGTGACCATTGCCGGGTTGCTGGCCGCGGTCATCGTGCCGGACTTGCGCGGAGACATCGGGCGCGGCATCGCCTTCGCACTGCTGGCGGGAGTCTCGTTCGCGACAGCCACGGTGCTGTTGGGCGAGACCAGTCTCGACAGCGGCATGTGGCCGGCGGTCACCCAGCGGACGGCGGCGCTGGCGTGCATGCTGGCGGTGACCAGGGTCCGGCGGATACCGCAGATACTGCCTCCCTCGCTCCGCCTCGCCGGCTTCGCAGGGGGAGTGGCCGGCGGGGCCGGCATGGGCGCCTTCATCGCCGGGCTGCAACGCGGTCCGCTCAGCGAAGTCGCCGTCGCAGCGTCGCTGTATCCGGTGGTGACGATCGCTCTGGCGGTGCTCTTCGATGACGACACGCTGCGCTGGTGGCAGGGCATCGGCATCGCTGCGGCACTGGCCGGCACGTCGATGATCGCCGTGGGCTGAGCACGACAGGCGGTCGAGTCGTGAACTTGCCCGCATCTGCGAGTTGAACAATCTTCATGACTCTTGCCGAATTCGTGAGAGATACTGGGCTATTGGGGAACAGCCCGACGGCCAGGAGGATTCGGAACACCGCGATGGCGTACTTCGATCTGGGCTCGTATCGCTGGCCGGTCACGACGTCTGACGCCGAAGCCCAGCTCTGGTTCGACCGCGGCATGGCGTGGTGCTACGGCTTCCATCATGAAGAGGCGATCGCCTGCTTCGAGCGCGCACTGTTGCACGACGTCAACTTCGCCATGGCGCACTGGGGCATCGCGTACGCCGTCGGCCCGAACTACAACAAGCCGTGGGAAGATTTCGATGAGGACGATCTGCGCTCTTCGCTCGACCGGGCACGGACCGAGGCAGCGGCGGCCGCGTCTGCCTCAGCCGGCACCGGTGATCTCGAACGCGCGCTGATCGGCGCGCTGGCGTACCGCTACCCGTCGCAGCCCGAAGCGCCCGACGAAGACGACTTCCGGCGATGGAACAACGCCTACGCGGACGCAATGCGCGAGGTCCACCGGTCGCACCGCGGCGACCTGGATGTCTGCACACTGTTCGCCGAGGCGATCATGAACCGCACCCCTTGGGAGCTGTGGGACCTGGTCACCGGAGAGCCGGCGGAGGGCGCGGGCACGCTTGAGGCGGTCGATGTGCTGGAGACTGCCTTCGAGACGCTCGACGCCGAAGGCGCCAACCGTCACCTGGGCTTGCTGCACATGTACATCCATCTCATGGAGATGTCGCCGCATCCCGAGCGGGCGCTGTCTGCCGGCGATCGGCTCGTCGATCTGGCGCCGGACGCCGGGCACCTCGTTCACATGCCGACCCATATCGATGTGCTGTGCGGCCATTACCACAACGTCGTGACGCGCAACTCGGCCGCGATCGTCGCGGATCGGAAGTACCTGGACCTCAAGGGTCCCATGAACTTCTATTCCGCCTACCGCTGCCATGACTACCACTTCAAGGTGTATGGGGCGATGCTGGCCGGCCAGTACACCCCAGCCCTTGAGGCGGCCGAGGAGATGAACCGCACGCTGCCGGAGGAACTGCTGCGAACCGGCTCGCCGCCCATGGCCGACTGGCTGGAAGGGTTCGTGGCGATCAAGCAGCACGTGTTCGTGCGCTTCGGCAAGTGGCACGAGATCCTCGACCAGCACCTGCCCTTCGACCAACAGTTCTATTGCGTCACCACCGCCATGATGCGCTACGCCCGCACGGTTGCCTACGCCTCGCTGAGCCAGGTTGACGATGCGCTGGCCGAACGTGAGGAATTCCTCGCCGCCAAGGCCCAGGTGCTGCCCAGCCGCACGCTGTTCAACAACACCGGTCTGGACATCCTCACCGTGGCAGAGGCCATGCTGAACGGCGAGGTGGAGTACCGGTGCGGCAACTTCGACGTCGCGTTCAATCATCTTCGCCACGCGGTGGAGCTCGACGACAACCTGCCCTACGACGAGCCGTGGGGCTGGATGCAGCCGACACGCCATGCGCTGGCCGCGTTGCTGTCGGAACAAGGCCAGTACGACGAGGCCGAGGCGCTGTACAGAGCCGACTTGGGCTTGGACGATCAGCTGCGCCGGCCCTGCCAGCACCCCGACAACGTCTGGAGCCTGCACGGTCTGCACGAGTGCCTCGTGCGGCGAGGGGAGACGGTGGAGGAACCGCTGATTCGCCAGCGCCTCGATCTCGCCATCGCACGGGCAGACGTGCCCATCACAGCGTCCTGCTTCTGCCGGTTGGAAACGATCTCATAGCGCGGCATGCGAAGCCGTAGCCTTGGCCGCTGTGTTCACGGCGCCCGGTACTACTGCTGATGTCTCGGCGGCGCTGACCGAGCATGGCTACCTGCCCGACGAGGGGCTGTCGACGGTGGTGTACCTGTCGGTCACGATGGGTCGGCCACTCTTCCTGGAGGGCGATGCCGGCGTGGGCAAGACCGAGTTGGCAAAGGTGCTCGCGGCCTGGATCGGCGGGGAGTTCATCCGCCTGCAGTGCTACGAGGGCATCGACGCCGCTCAGGCGCTCTACGAATGGGACTACACGCGCCAGCTCCTCCACCTGCGCACCGCAGAGGCTGCGGGACGCGCTGCGGCCGACGCCGAGGCCATCGAGGACGAGCTGTATTCGGAACGCTTTCTGATCCGCCGGCCGCTGCTGCGGGCTATCGATCACGACGACGTCACGCCCGCAGTGCTGCTGATCGACGAAGTGGATCGGGCCGACGACGAGTTCGAGGCCTTCCTGCTCGAGGTGCTGTCGGACTTCACGGTCACCGTGCCCGAGCTGGGCACCATCACAGCGGCCCGGCCACCGCTTGTGGTGGTCACCTCCAACCGGACCCGCGACGTGCACGATGCGCTCAAGCGCCGCTGCCTGTACCACTGGGTCTCGCACCCGTCGGTCGACCGTGAGGTCGAGATCGTCAAGCTCAAGCTGCCCGACGTGGACGGCGCGCTCGCACGGCAGGTGGCCTCCGCCGTGTCGGTGATGCGCGAGATGCGGCTGTACAAGCCCCCGGGTGTGGCCGAGACCATCGACTGGGCCACGGCCTTGGGGCGTCTCGGTGCCGCCGAATTGGACACTCCCATGCTTGAAGCCACGCTGGGGACGGTGCTGAAGTACCGCGAGGACCAGCAACGGGTCACATCGGTCGGGATGGAGATGATCATGGCCGCCGTCGCCGAGGCCTGAGGGCCGCGTGGCTGAGCCCCGGGCCCGAGCGGCCCGTGAGCCCAATCGCATCAGCACGGGGAACAAGAGCGGGACGCCATGAGTGGCGCCACCGGCACGGATCTCGGTGCCGCCGCGCCGGCACCCGACGGCCACGTCAACGAGCCCGAGCGCCTGGCCTCAGCCTTCTCGTCGATCCTGCGTGGCGCGGGGCTGACCGTCACCATCCGCCGTGTCATGGCATTCACCGAAGCGCTGCGACTGCTGGGAGTTGCCAGCCGTGAAGACGTGTACTGGGCAGGCCGCGCAACGCTCGTGGGTAGTCCGGCTGACATCGGTGTGTACGACCGGGCCTTCGCCGTGTTCTGGGAAGGCCGTGCGCCTAGCGGGATCATCGTGGAGCTGCCGCCGATCTCGGTGACCCTGGCCACCGACACCGACGACGACAGCGCTGCATCGCCGCCAAGCGACGGCGATGAGCCCGATGCCGGCCCGACACTGCGGGTCCGCTACAGCGATGTCGAGACGCTGCGCCACAAAGACTTCGCCGATTGCAGCGATGGCGAGCTGTCCGAGCTGCATGCCCTGATGGGCGAGCTGCGCTTCCAGGCAGTCACCCGTCGCTCGCGGCGGGCCGTTCGGGCCAAGCGCATCTCCCGGCGGCCGGACCTGCGTCGCACCATCCGCCGTGCGCTGAGGACGGGCGGCGAGGCCATCCGGCGCGAGTTCCTGGTCGGCGACCGCAAGCCGCGCCGTTTGGTGCTGCTGCTCGACGTGTCGGGCTCCATGGAGCCCTACGCCCGGGCGCTGGTGCGGTTCGCCCACGCCGCGGTGATCGGCCGGACCCGGGTGGAGGCGTTCACGATCGGCACCCGGCTCACCCGGGTCACCCGCGAGCTGTCATCCCGTGACCCCGACGCCGGCTTGGCGGCCGCTGCCGACTCGGTGCAGGACTGGTCGGGCGGCACTCGGCTGGGCGCGACGCTGCATGAATTCAACGATCGCTGGGGAGTGCGGGGCCATGCGCGCGGGGCCATCGTGGTGATCTGCTCGGACGGCTGGGACCGCGGTGCACCTGACGAGCTGGCCGAGCAGATGGCCCGCCTGCACCTGGTGACCCACCGGCTGGTCTGGGTCAACCCGCTGAAGCACACCCCTGGCTACGCGCCGTTGGCTCGTGGCATGGCTGCGGCGTTGCCGCACGTCGACGAGTTCATCGAAGGCCATTCCTTCGATTCGCTCGAACACCTGGCTGCTGCCATCGCGGCCTGAGACCGGCCGAACCGCACGATCACCCGACGCACGACCCTCCGATGCCGCAACAATGTCAATAGGGAGACTGGGGACATGGACGAGATCTTGGATGACATCGACCGGTGGCGGGCTGCAGGCCAGCGAGTGGCCGTGGCCCGGGTGGTGGACATCGAAGGCTCGGGGCCACGCGACCCAGGCGCTGCGATGGCCGTGAACCAAGAGGGGGAAGTCGCCGGCTCGGTCTCGGGCGGCTGCGTCGAGGGCGCTGTGGTCGGCGAGGCACTCGAACTGCTGGGCGGACGGCGGGGTCCAGGGATCACCACCTTCGGCTACAGCGACGACGAGGCATTCGCCGTCGGGCTGACCTGCGGCGGCACGATCCACCTGTTCGTGGAGGAACTCGACTGGTGAGTGAGGCTGCGGGCATCTACGAGGCATTCCGGGACGCCATCCGCGCCGAAGAGCCCGTCGCGCTCGCCACGATCATCGACGGCCCAGACGCCGGCGAGAAACTGCTCGTCCAGCCTGGCGAGGCGGCACTCGGCACCCTCGGCGACCCCGATCTCGACAGGGTGGTGGAGCGCGACGCCTTGGGGATGCTGGACGCTGGCATCAGCGAGGTGCGCCACTACGGCCAGCACGGCGAAGCTCGCCAGATGGACCTCAGCGTGTTCGTCGAGTGCCACGCCCGGCGCCCGCACATGGTCATCTTCGGCGCCGTCGACTTCACCCGGGCGCTCGCCTCCCAGGCCAAGCTGCTCGGCTACCGCGTCACGGTGTGCGACGCAAGAGAGGTCTTCGCGACGAAGCGCCGCTTCCCGATGGCCGACGAGGTCGTCGTCGACTGGCCCAATCGCCTGCTCGACCGCATCGGCGACGAGCTGGGTCCCCGCGATGCGGTGTGCGTGCTCACTCACGACCACAAGTTCGACGTGCCCGCCATCGTCGGCGCCTTGCCCACTCGGGTCGGCTACCTCGGGGCGATGGGTTCGCGCACAACCCACGAGAAGCGAACCGAGCGCCTCCGCGAGGCTGGCGTCGCCGACGAAGATCTAGAACGGGTCATGGCCCCGATCGGCCTCGACATCGGCGGCCGCACGCCCGAAGAAACGGCCGTGTCGATCGTGGCCGAGATCATCGCCTCGCACACCGGCCGCCAAGCCCCCCGTCTCAAGGACGGCGAAGGCCGCATCCACTGAATCCGGCAGCGGTCGCCCGGTAGCGTCGGCGCGATGGACTTCACCCAAAACGAGGACCACGAGGCGATCCGCGAGGGCGTGCGGCGCGTCTGTGCAGACTTCCCCGACGAGTACTGGCGCGAGCGCGACGAGCAGCACGAGTTCCCCTGGGACTTCTACAACGCAATGGCGGAAGGCGGCTGGGTCGGCATCGCCATTCCGGAGGAGTACGGCGGCGGAGGTCAAGGCATCACCGAGGCGTCGATCGTGCTGGAGGAGGTAGCTGCCAGCGGTGCGGCCATGAACGGCTGCTCGGCCCTGCACCTGTCGATCTTCGGCATGGAACCGGTGCGCAAGTACGGCTCGGAAGCGCTGGCCTCCGAGATCCTGCCGGGCGTTGCCGACGGCTCCATCCACGCCGCCTTCGGCGTCACCGAACCCGACGCCGGCACCGACACCACCTCGATCCGCACCCGAGCCGAGCGCGACGGCGACGAGTACGTGATCACCGGAGCCAAGGTGTGGACCACCAAGGCCCCGTACTGCGACGTGTGCCTGTTGCTGGTGCGCACGACGCCCAAGGAGCTGTGCGACGGCCCGACCCAGGGCATGACCCTGCTGCTGGTCGACCTGCAGGACCCGGCGGTCGACATCACCCCGATCCCCAAGGTGGGCCGCAACGCCGTGGTGTCGTGCGAGGTCCGCTACGACGGGCTGCGCGTGCCGGTCGACCGTCGCGTCGGTGAGGAGGGCGAGGGTTTCCGCTACATCCTCGACGGCCTCAACCCCGAGCGGATCCTGATCTCTGCTGAGGCACTGGGCATCGGCCGAGTCGCGCTGCGTCGTGCCGCCGAGTACGCGAAGAGCCGGGTGATCTTCGGCCGCCCGATCGGCCAGAACCAGGGCATCGCCTTCCCGCTGGCCGACAGCCATGCCCGCCTGCACGCGGCCGAATTGGTGGTGCGCGACGCATCATGGCGCTACGACAACGATCTGCCCTGCGGCGAGCAAGCCAATCTGGCCAAGTATCTGGCGTCGGAGGCAGCATTCGAGTGTGCCGACCGGGCCATGCAGACCCACGGCGGCTTCGGCTACGCCAAGGAATACGACGTGGAGCGTTACTGGCGCGAGGCCCGGCTGATGAAGATTGCGCCGGTCAGCCAGGAGATGGTCATGAACTTCGTGTCGTCCAAGGTGCTCGGCCTGCCTCGCTCGTACTAGCCAGGCTCAGGGTCGTCTGCCAGTGTCCACGGCGGGAGTGCTGCTGGCAGCGGGGGCTGGCACCCGGTTCGCAGGCCCGCAGCACAAGCTGCTGGCGGAACTCGACGGCGAGAGCGTGGTGAGTCGTGCCTTGGGGTCGCTGCTCGGGGCGTCGCTCGATGCCGTCGCGGTGGTCACGGGAGCGGTGGATGTCTCCGGGGTGCTTGCAGCGATCGGCGGCGACATTGCCGTGATCGACAATGATCGCTGGGAATCGGGCATTGCGTCATCGGTTCGCTGCGCCGCGTCGTGGGCGGCCCGGCAGGGCCACGACGCGATCGTGGTGGGCCTCGCCGACCAGCCTTTCGTGACGGCGGCGGCGTGGCAGGCCGTCGCCGACTGCGCGGCGCCCATCGCCGTTGGCACCTACGGCGGCCGGCGGCGCAACCCGGTCCGGCTGGCACGCGAGGTCTGGCCGCTGTTGCCGTACGGCGGCGACGACGGCGGCCGGACGGTGATGCGGCGATTTCCGGAAATCGTGGTGCCGATAGCCTGCGAAGGGCTACCCGACGACATCGACACCGTGGAGGATCTGCGCAGATGGAGCTGAAGAGCGAATTCCGTGTCGGCATACCCCTCGAGCAGGCGTGGAGCACGCTGACCGATGTCGAGTTCATCGCGCCGTGCATGCCGGGCGCGCAGCTCACCGAGGTCGACGGCGATGAATTCAAGGGTGGCGTGAAGATCAAGGTGGGCCCGATCACGGCGCAATACAAGGGCTCAGCGAAGTTCGTCGAGCTCGACGAAGCCAACCGCCGGATCGTGCTCGAGGCGTCCGGCCGTGACTCTCGCGGCGCGGGCAACGCAGCCGCAGAGGTGACCGCCGAGATGACGCCCGACGGCGATGGCACGGTCGTGTCGATCGCCACCGACCTGAAGGTCACCGGCAAGGTGGCGCAGTTCGGACGTGGCGTGATGGCCGATGTCACCGAGAAGCTCATCGGTCAGTTCGTGGATTCGCTCGAACAGAAGCTGTCCGAGCTCGGCGACCAGGATGATGCTGGCGCCGCTGCGGACGATGCTCCGGCGGATGACGCCGAGGCGTCCGACGAGACAGGCGAGGCGCCAGCTTCGTCGGGCCCACGCCAGATCGAGATGGCCGAGCCTGAACCGGTCGACCTGCTCGAGACAGCGGGCCGGCCCATGCTCAAGCGCATCTTGGCACCGCTCGCGGTGGTGGTGTTCTTCCTGTTCAACCGTCGCCGCAGGCGCAAGCGCCGCCAAGGCTGAGGGCTTGCCTGCCGGCTCAGCCTCGTAGGGCGTTGCTCGTTCGTTGCGCCCCGGGCGCACCCCTGACGCCCGCTCACATTGACGAGGTGGCCGCCCTGCTCGGCCGCCCGCCCCAGTGCGCTTTCGATGTGGCCGTCGCGCATGACGACGGGCGGCCGGCGGTGATCGCCAATGCTCCGCTGCTCGATGACGGGCGCCCGATGCCCACCCGCTACTGGCTGGTCGACGTCGACCTGCGGCGGCGGGTGTCCCAGCTCGAGGGCGATGGCGGCGTCCGGGCGGCTGAGGCGGCTGTCGCTCCCGAGGCACTCGCCGCGGCGCATGATCGCTACGCCTCAGAACGAGACGCGCTGGTGCCCCAGGATCACAGCGGACCGCGCCCGACGGGCGGCATCGGGGGGACGGCGCGAGGCGTGAAGTGCCTGCACGCCCACCTGGCCTACAGACTGGCGGGCGGCGATGATCCCGTCGGCGATTGGGTGCTGGCACGGCTCGGCGACATTGGCGTGTCATCGGCCGCCGAAGGCGCTGCGACCGTATCTGCACCCACTCAATCGGTATCCGTGGCGGGCTCTGATGGCCGTTGAGCCGTCGCCAGCTCCGGTTGCGGTCGTGGACTGCGGGACGAACTCCACGCGCCTGCTCATCGACGACGGCACGGGGCTGGGGCAGCGGCTGCTGCGCATCACCGGGCTCGGGCGGGGTGTCGATGCCGGAGGTCGGCTCCGCGACGACGCCATCGGCCGCGTCGTCGACGTGCTGCGGGAATACCGCCAGATCATCGAAGACCGCCAGGCGACCGCGGTGCGGGCCGTCGCGACCAGTGCTGCGCGCGATGCCGCGAACGGAGCTGAGTTCCTGCAGCGGGCGAGCGAAGCGCTCGGCACCGACGTCGAGCGGCTGGATGGCGACGCCGAGGCCGCGTACGGATTTGCCGGGGCTACCACCGGCCTCGCCGGCCGCGGCACGTCATCCGATCCCGACGCGCCCACAGACTCAGCTCTCGCGGAGAGAAGCGCTGCACTGGTGCTCGACATCGGCGGCGGCTCTACGGAGTTCGCCTACGGCATGCCGTCGACAGACGCCCGTCCGGATGCCGCGACCTCCGTGGACATGGGCTCAGTGCGGTGGACGGAGAGGTTTCTGGCGTCGGATCCTCCCCGGCCTGAGGAGTTGAGTTCGGCGATCTCGGTGGCGCGTCTGCACCTGGACGACATCGAACGTGATCATCCGGTGATCGCGCAGGGTGCCGCGGCGGCACGGCTCGTGGGTATCGCCGGGACAGTCACAACGGTGGCCGCGGTCGAGATCGGCCTCGATCCCTACGATCCTGAAGTCATCGACGGGTTCGTGCTGAGTCGGGCCGCGGCAGAGGATGTCTTCCGCACGCTGGCCACCGAGCGGCTGGCTGACCGCGTCCACAATCCGGGACTGCACATCGATCGGGCGCCTGTGATCGTGGGCGGCTGCTGCATCCTCGTTGCGGTCATGCGTCATTGGGACATCGACGAGTGCATCGTGCGCGAGCGCGATCTCCTCGACGGCATAGCGGCTGAGCTCCGCGAAGCGCAGGCCAGTCCAGCGGCTGAGCTCCGCGAAGCAGGCACCGATGCCGCTCGGTGAGCGCCGGCGGCGCGCCAGTACTGTGCGCAGGGTGAGTCGACTGCGCACTGAGCGGCTTGAGCTTCGCCCGCTCGTGCCGTCAGACTTCGCCCAGTGGAACGAAGTCCGCGAACGGTGCCGCGACTGGCTGGCAAAGTGGGAGCCTCGCCCGCCCGCCAGCGCGCCCGATCCGTCGCGCGACCCCCAAGCGTTCGCCAATCGCTGCCGCGTCCGTGAACGTGAGCGCTCGCTGGGCACGGCGTTCGACTTCGGCCTCTGGCACGACGGCTGGTTCTGCGGCGAGATCAATGTCTCACATGTGGCGCGTGGGGCATTCCAGAGCGCCCATGTGGGCTACTGGATCGACGAACGGCGGGCCGGCAAGGGACTGGTCGCCGAAGGACTGCTGGCGGTGTTCGGGTTCGCCTTCGATCAGGTCGGCTTGCACCGCGTGCAGGTGTCGATCATGCCGCGCAACGCTGCCAGCCTGCGGGTGGTGGAGAAGCTGGGATTGCGCTCGGAGGGAATCGCGCAGGGATACATCCAGATCGCCGGCGTGTGGGAAGACCACGAGCGCTTTGGCCTGACGCTGGAGGAATGGCGGACCCGCCGAGAAGAGATGGCGGCGCGACTACGGGCTGCGCGGCTGGGTCGTGCTTCGATGCCAACGGACGGGTAGGCGGTAACCGCGATACAGCCTGTCGGCAGCGGCCCGAGCAGTCCGGCTCAGTCGTCGGGGTCTGACAGCCAGACCTGACCCGGCTCGCAATCGGCCGAGATCGGGCACCAACGGCACGGCGGGCCGGGCACGCGCCGCGGCTCACGTCTGTCCGTGCGCAAGGTGATGAGTCGGCCGATGCCGTCCACGGTGCGACGCAGCGCGCTGTCGAGCACCCCGGCAGTCACTGCCTCGTGCTCGATGCGGCCCTCGGCGACGTAGAACGAGCCGATGCCCAGCGGCGGAACACCCACGGAGAGCGTCTCGACGAGGGCGTAGAACCGCAGGTCTTCCGGGTCGGTCGGTGTGCGTGATCCGGTCTTGAGGTCGATGATGACCTTGCCGGCGCGCTGGAGATGGTCGGGTCCACCCAGCGGCGCGGGCGATCCGAGCGTGAGGTCGTACTTGCCGCTGAGCACGAAGGCACCGCCGCACAGCCGTGCGCGGGCACGGACTTCGGCGGCGGGCCGCCAGGCACGCTGCATCGGCGGGAAGGTCTCGCCGAAGCGGGTGAGCAGCGCAACGCAGTTGGCTGTCAGATCGGCGCGCTCGCCGTCCGATGCCTCGGCCAGGAAGCTGCCGAGGTTGTCGTCGTCGGCGACGAGACGCTCGAGCGCAGCATCGACCGCTTCTTCAGGTTCGAAGCGCCGATGGGTGGACAGTTCGACGGCCTTGTGCAGCACCGTGCCGCGCGCAGTCGGCACTGTCCATTCGAAGGGAGCATCGCTGTCGGCGAGGTGGCGGGCTTCGCAGCCGAAGACCCCGGCCAGATCACGCTTGGACACCCACAGCCCTCGGCTGTCGATGTCGCCCGCTGCGCCGATCAGCCCGGCGAGCGCTGCTTCAGCCTCGGCACGCAGGTCGGCGGCGAAGCTCGTGGGGTAGGTGGGGCGCCGCTCGGCGGGCACGCGAATGACATCGAGCGTCGCTTGTTGTGCAGGCAGCAACCCCGGAGCTGTCTCGGTCATGCCTGCTCATTGTTGCCCGAACTGCCAGCCATTCGTGTCACGTCCTTCGATCCAACCGGCACCGGGAGTTCAATCGCTCTCGTACAGGCGGGCGAGGTCGACGAGCTCGACATCGGGACGCGCAGCGGCGGCAGCGGTGAGTCTGGGCGTGAATCCTCGGGCAGCGAACAGCAATCGCTTGGCTGTCGGTGCCAGGGTGACGCCGGAGCGACCGTCCAGCAGACCGCCGATGCGGTCGAGGCGTTCTAGAGCATCGACGTCGAGCTGATGAACCTTCGCCTCGCCGATGAGCTGGATGATCCGCAGAGTGCCCTCCGCCGGGCCGCGCCTCAGCGCCACCACGTCCAGCTCGAACGACTGACGTGCACGGCGGTCGTTCGCTTGCAACGAGGCCGACGGGCCTGCAGGGCCGCCGAGGGCTGCCTCGGAGGCGTAGCGGTCGGTCCACAGACGGCACATCGACTCGAAGTGCGGACCGGCGATCCCTGAGCGGTACGTGGCTTCTGACTCGGTCCATACCTCGAGTGCCTGACGGTCTTCGAGTCGGCCGCGGTGACGCCGGTTGATCAGGTGGTGGAATCGCACGATCGGATCGGCCACCCGATAGAGCGGTCGCCGGTCGGCCAGGAGATCCTCGTGGCGCACGACGAAACCGGCCGTGGTCATGACCCCCAGGTGATGGCTGATGTCGTTCGAGGTGCGAGCGAGCGCCTCGGCAATCTTGGTCGGCGTGCCGCGTCCATTGGCTACGGCCTGCAGCACGGAGTAGTAGACGGCTTCATCGGTGATGCGGGGGTCCTCTCGCAACAGGTATTCGTCTTCTCGGAAGAGGACATGAGACGGGTTCAGCACCGTCGCCGCCAGCCACGCAGGCAGGTCGTGACGGGTGGCTGGGATGCCGGCATCGGCAGTGAGGTCCTTGTAGCCGGCAGCCCCGCCCACCACTGTGTCGACCGCGAATGCCGTATTCAGATCGTCTATGCCCCAATAGCCGCGGGCTTGCCGGTAGTCGAACGCAGCCAGCGGCATGTCCAGCGTTGCTCGGCCTCGCAGGGGCGAGGTACCGCTGAGGATTCGTGCCATCACCGACACAGCCGAGCCGCACAGCACAACGCTTACCGGTGCCGTCCACCGCTCCGCCAGGCGCCCGGCTGAGGCTTCGTCCATCAGCGCCTGAATCGCCGAGTCCAGATCAGGACTGTTCTGGCAGAGATAGGGATACTCGTCGATCACCAGCACTTGCGGCTGCGTCCCGCGTCTTCCCAGCACGCCGACCGCCTGTTCCATGGCATCGATCCAGTCCCGGAACGGCTGCGGCGGCGCCCACTGAAGCTGCTGACTGAGGCTGCTGGCGAAGCGGTCCAATGCGGGTCTGCGCTCCTCTCGCAGCGCCAGGTGATACACGCCGTCCATGGTCTCGGCAAGGCGGCGCAGCAAGAAGCTCTTGCCGAAGCGGCGCCGGCCGTACACGATGCCCAGCCGCAGTCCCGGAAGCGCCGGAGAAGCAAAGCGTGACAGGTCGTCCCACTCAGCCTCTCGGTCGAAGAGTGTGCTCGGCTTGACCGGCGTGTTCATCCGCGCTCCACTTGCCAGTTAAGTCCAGTTATCACAAATACAATTATCATAAATGAACTTACTACAGTCGTCTACGAGGAGATCAGCTGCGAGGTCTTCGGCGAGGGGCTCTGGCAGGCGGGGTCAGCGGCACCGGTATGGTGATGAGATGGTGTTGACGCGGCTCACCGTCGATGGACGGGTGACACTGCCGAAGGAACTTCGGCTTGCCGCGGGCCTGCACGACGGCACCGAGCTTGAGGCTGAAGTCGTCAACGATGGCATTCTGCTTCGACCCTGCGCAAAGCGTGATCCCGATCAAGCTTGGTACTGGACACCGGAGTGGCAAGAAGGCGAGAAACAGATCGAAGTTGATCGAGCGGCCGGCCGGCTGGGCCCGGTGTTCGACTCTGCCGATGAGTTTCTCGACGCGCTGCGGGCTCAGGCCGACCGGCCCAGCGAACCATCAGTCATCGAAGACTGAGCCGACCGCGACCTGATTGGTGCCGACGCTGTAGCGCCATGCCGACGTTCGAGTGGGAAGTCGTGTTCGGGCGGGAATTCGCCAGACTGGACCGCGGCAACCAGGCCGCCTTCCTCGCCGCAGTTGCACAGTTCGTGGAGGACTTGGCCGCCGGCAGCTCTCCGCGGCCCGGCTTACGGGTCAAGGGCGTCAAGGGAAGTTCGGGCGTGTTCGAGATGAGCTGGGCCGAGGATGGTCGGGCAACGTTCGCCTACGGCGAGGAGCGGGCCCAAGGGCAACCGCACATCATCTGGCGGCGAGTGGGAACCCATGCAATCTTCCGTCGCCCGTAGCCGCTGTTCACCTCGGCCACAGTCCCTGCTCCGGGATTCTCCACACCGAGTCTGCCGCAGATTCCCGGTAGGCGTCGTAAGGCCGCGTCATGCGGTGACCTCGGCGAGCAGTTGGCCGATCTCGGCTTCGAGGACTCGGACTTCGCTTGCGATGCAGTCGGGGTATGTCTGCCTCATGTCGGGAAGACGCGACGCAGCCAGGTCAGGAACGACTGAGCGGCCCCCTGTTGGAGGTCGAAGGCGCCCGCCCGGATGGAGGTGCCCAACCGGCCGCCTTCGGTGCGTACGGCCAGCCAAGCGTGGATTCTGGACTTCGCCGGCTTGCTCAAGGCCTCGATGGACTCGACTTGCTGAACATAATCCTGAGCCAACGGCCACACCGGATCACCTGCGGGAATGATCCGGGCAAGGAAGTCCTCCAGTTCGCCCGAATTCGTGTTGTCAGGCATCAGCCAGACGCCCACACGCGGCACACCGGCAAGCCTCGACTGCACGACGGTGCCCTGGCCGTCGGGCCCCGAGGGAAGTTCGATCTGGGCTCGGCCGAAGGCATCCCTGATGCTCTGCCAGCGTGAGGCGATGTCTGCATTCGCGTCGACAACCACCCCCAGAGCCGAGCGGCCGACGACCTTCGCGTGAGCTTCGATTTCCGCACTGAGGTTGGCGATGCCGCCGATCTGCGCGACATCGAATTCCAGCTCGCTCAGTGACTGCTCGCACACGTGCCTGATGACGTGCTCATCGTCAACGCCTTCCACCACAAGCATGCGCGCCCCAGCGGAGCGAGACGGAATCACTGCGTGGGCTACCTGATCTCGATGCCGCGTTCCGCAGCCACGCTGAGCGTCTCCTCGCCATAATCGACCGCTCGCAGTGCATTGCCGTGGCGTTCGAGACGTACCGCTACGCCCTCGGCCTGCTCGTCTTCGCCTGCGGCCATGGCGAATCCCTCGACACAGTCCCAACTGTGGGTGGTCGCAAGCACCTGAACGTTGTGGTCCCGAGCGGCCCGGAACACCAGACGCCAGTAGTCAGCCTGCAGCGAGTGGTGGATGCCGTTCTCGGCCTCGTCGATGAGCAGGAAACCGTCGGCGGCGCTGGAGAACGCCGTTGCCAAGCCGAACAGTCGAGTTGCGCCATCTCCGAGACTGCGAAGCGGGACTCGTTCGCTGTTGGCGAGACCCACCACGATTCGACGGTCGCGGTACTCCTTCGGTCCTGCGACCGCGGCGACACGATCGATATCGCTCGCGCATGCAAGCTGGAGCGCGCCGAGCACCAGCTTCTCGCCCGGCCTCGCTGCGAGTTCATCCCAGTAGGCCGCCACCTGCCGATTGCTCGGCAGTCCTGGGCCCAACGCGACGTATGCAGCGCTGTCGGGCCATTCGGCATCACGGGTGGGGTGCCTCATCCAGCGCCCGTACAGCGATCTGGGGTCATAGGCGCTGTCGTTCACGTCGAGTACAGGCCAGTACTCGCGATGCGCTCCGAAGGCGACCTCGAGAACGTGACTGTCGAACTGCCCGCCGCGGCGCATGAACAACTCGAGCTGTTCCTCGACCATTGCCGATGGAGGGACGATCGTGGCACAAAGCTGCGATCCGTCGTCGAGCGGCCCAATCACGAACTGGCTGTTCACATCCAAACGGCGACCGCTGAACAGTGCGTCGAATGCGGGACGTTCGTCCCAGCCGTCGTCGTCGTCAGGACGAGCTTCGACTTCCTCATGGCGGATCAGGACCTCGCGTAGCGCCGGGAGCCGACCCCGCTCCGCATAGAGGCGAACCGCGTCGAGAACCGTCGTCTTGCCCACGCCGTTGCGACCAGCGAGCAAGGTGACCTGGCCGAGGCGCTTGATGTCCAAGCTCGGCACGCCGCGGAAGCCTCGGATCGAGAGCGAGGGCAGATGCACGCCATGGGTCCTCGTGTTGTCGGCCATCCCGCACCCGCCGAAATAACTGCGAGGCTGAGCGTACCGCGTCGGTCACCTAGCCCGATTGGACGAAGCGCCCAGCATCGGCTTGGCTCGGAGAATCAGGCGGTGACCTCTGCGAGCAGTTGCCCGATCTCGGCTTCGAGCGTCCGCAGATCGGCTTCGATGGCTTCGAGGGGCCGGGGCGGTTCGTAGACGTAGAAGTGGCGGTTGAGGGGGATCTCGTAGCCGGTCTTGGTCTTGGCTTCGTCTACCCAGGCGTCGGGGACGTGGGGGCGGACTTCGCGTGCCATGTAGTCCTCGATGCCCTCGCCGAGCGGCACGGTCTCGGTGTCGCGCAGTGCGGTGTCGGGCTCGGGGGTGCCGTTGCGGTCCTCGCAGACGTCGGCCTGGGGGTCCCGTTCGCCCAGCGCTGCGAGGATGGCGTTGCGTTCGGGTGCGGACAGCTTGGCGCCGTGGGCTTCGGCGGCGGCTCGCAGCCGTGCGGTGAACTCGTCGCGGTTGCTGACGGTCTCCCCGCCGATCGTGTCGGCGAGGGTTTCGAGGGTGTCGCGTATGGCTTGCTGGCGCGCTTTCCCGTCGGCGACTTCGGCTTCGTGGGCCGGTCCTGGGGATTTCCTGCTGGTGGCGAGCTTGGCGAACGCGGTCTGGTCGTCGATGCGGGCGATGCGTTCGGGAGTGGCGGCGAAGCTGAGCCGCGGGGGACGTTCGACGGTGATCTTGCGGTAGCCGAAATCGTCGTTGTCGAAGACCTTGCTGACCACGCGGTCCCGAGTGCGCGGCTCATGCGTGATGGGGTCCTCGTCGGTGATGGGGCGTGTCTCGCCGTGGGTGAAGCTGCCGTGGATGCGGGTGAGGTCGGCGATCTGGTCGGGCGAGATTTCGTTGCGCTTGTTGCCGAGGCTGCGGCGCATCTTGACGCAGAACTCGCGGGCGTCGATCAACTGCACCTTGCCGCGGCGGTGCGGTTCCTTGCGGTTCGTGAGTATCCAGATGTAGGTGGAGATGCCGGTGTTGTAGAAGAGCTGGTCGGGCAGGGCGATGACCGCCTCAAGCCAGTCGTTGGTGATGATCCATTTGCGGATGTCGCTCTCGCCGCTGCCTGTGTCGCCGGTGAACAGCGGCGACCCGTTGAACACGATGGCGATGCGGCTGCCGCCGGTGCCGTCGGCGGCGAGGGGCTGCATCTTCGAGAGCATGTGCTGGAGGAACAGCAGCGAGCCGTCGTTGATGCGCGGCAGGCCCGCCCCGAAGCGGCCTTGGTAGCCGAGGGTGTCGCGTTCGCGCTTGACGGCGTGCTGCTGCTGTTTCCACTCGACCCCGAACGGCGGGTTGGCCAGCATGTAGTCGAACGTCCACGGCGTGTCGTCAGTGCGGCTTTGGAACCCGTCGTCGGTGAACGAGTCGCCCAGCACGATGTTCTCGGCATTGTCGCCCTTGATGAGCATGTCCGAGCGGCACACCGCCCACGACTCGTTGTTGATGTCCTGGCCGAACAGGTGCGGGCGAGCCTCGGCGTTGTGGCTGCGCAGGAAGTCCTCCGCGACGCTGAGCATGCCGCCGGTGCCGCAGGCGGGGTCATAGATGGTCTTGACGATGTGCGCCTTGCCCAGGTCAGGCTCCGGCGACAGCAGCAGGCTCACCATCAGCCGGATCACCTCACGGGGCGTGAAGTGCTCACCGGCCTCCTCGTTGGACTGCTCGGCGCCGATGCGGATCAGTTCCTCGAACACATAGCCCATCTGCATGTTGTCGACATGCTGCGGCGACAGGTCGAGGCTTGCGAACCGCTGGATCACCTGGAACAGGCGCTGGCGCTCATCGAGGCGGGCGATCTGGGACCCGAAGTCGAACCGCTCCATCACGTCGCGCACGTTCGACGAGTACGCGGCGATGTACGCGTCGAGATTCGCCGCAATCTGGTCGGGATCGTCGAGCAAGCGAGCAAAGTCGAACGGAGAGGTGTTGTAGAACGGCCGCTGCGCCGCCGCTGCCAGCAACTGACGGCGCACGCTCTCGGACTGGCTGGCATGCACCCTGTCGGCCGCGAGCACGTCGTCTTTGGTGCCCGCCAGCACACAGTCGAACCGGCGCAGCACCGTCAGCGGCAGGATCACCTTGCGGTACTCGCTGCGCTTGTACGGACCCCGCAGCAGATTGCAGATGTCCCAGATGAAGTTCGCCAGCTCACTGTGCGTCTGTGCGTTCAACGAATCCTCCAGCCGTGCGACCGCGGCCCGCAAGCCGTTGCGGGACCGTGGGCGACTGTAGCGACGGCGATTTCGCGGCGTCGCCCAAAGCCCACGTGCCGATCGGCGGACTGTGCCGCAGTGGCGATCGCCTCCGCCGACATGTCCGCGAGCTCATCGGCCCGCTCGACGCCGAGCTGGCATCCGCCTCCCAGTGCCGCGATGCTCGCCGACCGGTCGGGCAGGCTCGGCCGGCCACCCAGCCGCCGATCGGCATCGTCGCAGAGAGGTGCCGACTGCCGAACTGGTATCGTCGCCGCTTGCTCTCCACCGACGGTTCGGAGGAAGGGTGAACGTCAGCGATTACCCCACTCTGAAACCGCGGCAGGTCTTGGCAATGCTGAAGCGCGTCGGGTACCAGCAAGTGCGCCAGAAGGGGTCGCATCGACGGTTGGAGGCCGACGACCGGCCACCGATCACGCTCGCGTACCATGACGGAAGCGACGTGCCGCGCATAGCGTTGCGCAAGCTGCTCGAGAAGCAGATCGGGTTGAGCGAGGCCGAGATCCGTGATCTGCTTGAGGGCCGACGAATGCGCTCAGGCAAGGAGTGACATGCACGTAGTACGCATCCATCCGAACGGAGATGACGGCGTCCTGTTCTGGGCTGAGGACGATCGCGGGTTCAACGGCGGCGCGGACACGCTCGGCGAGCTCTTGGCGATCATCTCCGAGTACGCGGACGATGACCTCGACATTGGCGAGTGGCGCGCGGAATTGATGGCTGTGCCGCAATCATCCGGGGACGCGAAACTGTTCGAGATACGCCTGTCCACACCGTCTCAGACTCCTTCCAGCGGCTCGGAATTCTTCGCCACTAGCACCACTCGGATGCTTGAGGCGGTCTAGTGCAGACTAGAGCGGCGCTCCTTTGCGACTTCGCGCAAGTACGCGAGGGCGTGCTCATGGTCTCGTCGGGTGGCATCACCCGCCTGTGGCGGTCCCAGTACCCGGCGCCCATGGGCATGATGCTCGCGTTGATGTTTGAAGTCGCACCCGATCAGATTGTCACTGCTCGGGAGATTCGCATTCACGTCGAGACAGAAGACGGCGCGAAACTGGCTGAATCAATTGGCATGCTCCAAGGGGTGCCGCCCACCAATCTCGACCCGGGCGAGAAACTGATGATGCCGATTGTGCTGGACCTGCGTGAGGTATCGCTTCCTCGGGCTGGTCGATACCAAGTGGTGATGGATCTCGAGCGAGCAGGCGGAGTAATCGACACTCTGTCGTTCCGCGCGGGCTTTGCTAGCGAGGTGCATGGGCCCATCGGTCCGTAGGCCAGAAGACCCCCGACACGACCGCGAGCTTCAACGGGCGCCCAACCGATCCGCCAGCTCCGCCAGCACCTCGCGCAGCGACACTGAATCGACCGACCGGCTCGCGTGTTCTCTTTGTGAGCTTTGCCGTGTTTGCAACTTTTGCCAGCTTTGCGAAATTTGCCGAAGCAGCCCGACGCTTGGCCGTCAGCGACGCTCGCACTGCTGTCCGAGGATGCAGAGCCACAGTCCGACCCAAGTGGACCCTTCGATGTCACACCCCCTGAGGATGATGGTCACATGCCAGCAACACCTCGTACCCAGCCTTCCGCCGCGCTGCGACTGGTTGACTCATCGGCCGCACGCATCCGGCCGCACCGCCCCGCCGGCGCATCTTCTCGGTCAACGGGAGGTGGCACCGGCACCGGACCCGATGCGTCGGGCCGCTTCGTGCTGACCGTGCGAGCGCTCGCGATGGCCGCTCGTTCGCTGGGCCTGAGCGCGCCGAGCTTTCAGAGCCCGCCCCGCTCCGACGAGCTCGACCGATCCATTCAGCGCATGCCGTCCGGTGACTGTGTGGTGGCCGTGCGCGTACGCGGGCGCCCGTTCAGTGCCGTGGTGGCCGATGCCATCGAGGGCATCGTGGTCTGCAACAAACTGGGTGCTGATGCTGCCGGGGCGGTGCGCGACGAACTGTGGCGGGAAGCTGCGGCCCTCAGCAGTGGCGGAGAGGTACGCGGTCAACCCGTGGCGTCGTTTCCGCTGGACGAAGCCGCCTGAGCCCACGGGAGTCGCCGTTCACGAACGGAGCGAGCATGATGGGCCCCGCTCACTCACGCTGGCTGGCCCGGGTGGCGGAACTGGCAGACGCAGAGGGCTTAAACCCCTCGGCTCCTCCGGGAGCGTGCGGGTTCGAATCCCGCCCCGGGCACTTGCGGCAGAGCGCTGTGCCGCGAAATCGCTTGGTGTCGGCAATCGGCGTCAGCCACGCATGGGGCGGGACGAGCGCGCGATGTCTTCTGGATTAGATTCGAGGACACAACGGACGCGCACATGCAATGGCGATTTGGATGTCCGATGAGATCAGTAGGAGTTCGGGAATTCCGGGACCGCGCCACTCAGTTGATCGCGTCCGGCGATACGCTTGTCGTCGAGAAGCACGGCCAGCCTGTCGGGTTCTTTGTTCCGATTGTCGCCAAGGATCGCCGTGCTGGCGTTGCTGCCCTCGACCGCTTGGGCGAGACCGTGAGAGGCGTTCTCGCAAAGACCGGACTGACCGAGGACGAACTCGTTGCCGAGTTCACTGGTACAGATCTCGCCGCTTAGCCGTAGCTTCACGGCTCGGTAGAGGGAGATGACAAACTCCCTGGCATGAACGAGGCATCGCCCCCGGATGAAGCCGTAGCAGTGCGTGGGCACGTATACGTCGCCATGAACCCCGCGATGCCGGGCCTCGTGAAGATCGGCGTTACCGAGCGAGACGATCCTCAGGAACGCATCCAACAGCTGTTTGCCACCAACGTGCCCCTGCCGTTCGATCTCGAATACGCCGCCGCCGCAGATTTGCCGCCGAGGCAAGTGGAGCGCGCTCTGCACACGGCGTTCGCACCCCAGCGCGTCCATGCCGACCGCGAGTTCTACAGGATCGACCCCGAGCAGGCAATCGCCGAAGGCAGAGTTGATTCATTGGCCAAGATCACTGCCGACCTGTTCGGGTACGAATACATGTCGGCGCTTCACCACCGGCGACTGGAGGATGGTCGGCTGCTGAAGGACGTCTACGAGGAAGCTCACGCTGCGGACTGAGCCTCACGGCAGTCGCCCGAGCGGGAAGCGTCGAGCCAGCTCACGACGCTTGCACCGATATCCGATAGCGATGAATCTCAGATGGAATTGTCGGCGGCGGCGCGCAGCGAGGCGGCGGTCTCGGTGCCGGGCCCCAGGCGGCGGGCGGCGGCATCGCAGCACCGCTCGGTCAGCACCCGGTTGAGCGGCGTACCGATGCCGTAGCGCTCGCCGAGTTCGCAGATCTTTCCGTTGAAATGCTCGACCTCGACCGTGGGGCGTCGGAAGTGCAGGTCCTGCCAAGTCGAGGGGTAGCTGTAGAGCGAGGGGTCGGCGACCTCGCGGGGCTCGCGCAGGCCCGGTCGGCGCATCCGGGCAATCCACGAACGAAGGTCGCTGCCGTCGTCCATGATCGCGGTGATGCCTGCAGCCTCGAGCACATCGGCGGCTTCCTGCTGGATGTCGGCCATGAAGAATCGGTTCTCCTCGGTGCAGAACCACTCTTGGACCGGCAGGTCGACGAGCGCCGAGAAAGCATTCGTCAGGTTCATGACGAGCTTGCCCCATTTGAGATCGGTGACCCGCTCAGCGAGCGACGCACGCATGTCGGCGGCGACGAGATCATCGACCACGCGTGCGCACAGGTCGTCGGTTCCCGTCGGCCAGCAGCCGATGTCGGCCCGGCGTGCGCCGGTATGGGTGACCACCCCAGGCTCGTCGATGCGAGCGCCGATGCGGACCATGACGCCGTAAGCGCGGAACCCCTGGCCCATCAGCCATTCCTCGTTGGACACGCTGTTCTGGAAGCAGAACAGCGGCACGCCGTCGTAGAGCTCCCGATGTTGTTCGATCGCCCCGAAGGTGTGCTGGGTCTTCATGGCCAGCAGCACCACGGTGTTGTCATCGAGATCGAGTTCGTGCGCAGTGCGCACGGCCGGCAGCGGCAAATGGCCCTCGGTGCGGCCCCCGATGCGCAGGCCGTCACGCTGCAGCGCGGCCAAGTGGTCCCCACGTGCGACGAGCGCAACCTCGCGCCCCGCCGTTGCCAGTCGGGCCCCGAGGACGCAGCCGATGGCGCCGGCACCGTGAATGATGTAGCTCAGTGATGCGTCGTTCGGGGGGATGACGCCAGATGCGGATGCTGAGTCGTCTCGTAGTCGCATCTGTAGTTTCCCGCTCTTGTTCGCTGCGCTCACGGGCCGCTCGGGCCGCGGCTTCGCCTGTCGGCTCAGCCTCTGAGCCGCGGCGCTACATCGTGCCAGATCGGGCCGTCGCGGACCCGCTGCGCCGCAGCCCTGATCGCCCCTGGCCACGGCCGCGCGAGTGCGTGTCGCCACTCCTCGTCAGAGGGCCGTGCCGCTCGCGGCGCAGCGCTACCGTGCTGCCATGCGCGAGTGGAACACCGACCTGCCCAACTTGATGGAACCGTGGTTCTGGACGCAGCCTGCAGACGAGATCGATTCGGTCATCGCGCGCTATCACGCCGAAGCGCCCCTGGACTGGTTCGAGGAGCCTTATTTCTCGGAATGGGTGGCACCGAGCCCCGGCTACTGGTGCGTCACCCGCCACGAGGACATCGCGACAGTCTCACGCAACACCGAAGTCTTCAGCTCCGCGAGAGGCATCACTCTGGGCGACAACCCGCCGGAGTTCACCGAGTTCTTCAGTTCCATGATCGCCATGGACGACCCTCGTCACGCACGGCTGCGCCGCATCGTGGCCAAGGGCTTCACGCCCAAGATGCTCGAGCAGCTCGACGGCGGCATCCGTGAAGGCGCACGGGAGATCGTGAACTCGATCTGCGAGCAGGGCAAGTGCGAGTTCGTGTGGGACGTGGCGGCTGCGCTGCCGCTGCGCATCGTGTGCGACCTCATGGGCATACCCGGTTCTGAGTACAAGTTCGTCTTCGATCGCACCAACATCATCCTGGGCATCTCCGACCCCGACTTCCAGCCGCCCGACGGCGACCTCGCCACAGCGCTGCTGCAAGCCGGTGCCGACTTGGCCGAGCTCATGAAGGAAGTCGCCGCAGCCAAGCAGGGGGGCGACGGCACCGACCTCACCAGCATGATCGTGAACGCCGAGCTCGAAGATGACCGCCTCAGCGAAGCCGATCTCGCCAGCTTCTTCGTGCTGCTGGTGGTGGCCGGCAACGAGACCACCCGCAATTCGACTGCTTGGGGGCTCAAGTTCCTTACCGACAACCCCGACCAACGCGCCATCTGGGCGGACGACTTCGAGGGAGTTGCGCCTACCGCCGTCGAGGAGATCGTCCGGGTTGCCAGTCCGGTGAGCTACATGCGCCGCTCGGTGACCCGCGACATCGAGTGCGGCGGTCGTCAGATGCGTGAGGGCGACAAGGTGGCGATGTTCTACATCGCCGCAAATCGCGACCCCGCAGTGTTCGACGAGCCCTTCAAGTTCGACGTGCTGCGCGACCCCAATCCGCAGTACGGCTTCGGCGGCCCCGGACCGCACTTCTGCCTCGGCGCGCACCTGGCAAGGCGCCAGATCACCACGATGTACCGGGAGCTGTTCACCCGGCTGCCTGACATCGTTGCCGTGGGTGAGCCGGACCTGTTGCAGGCGTCGTTCATCCACGGCGTCAAGCGCCTCGACGCCGAGTTCACGCCCGCTGCACCGATGGCAGCCTGAGCACCTCGAGACCGGCGACCTGACCCCTTCATCACGCTGCCCCGTAGCGTTCTTGCCATGAACCGACCGCAGATCGCACCGGCGACCGGCAAGCTCGGCGTGCTCACGCCCGGCATGGGAGCCGTGGCCACCACGTTCATTGCCGGGGTGCTGGCAGCGCGTGCTGGATTGGCGGAGCCGATCGGCTCGGTCAGCCAGATGGCCCACATCCGTCTCGGCGGCCGAGCCGACGGCCGTAACCCGCTCATCCGTGACTTCGTGTCTCTGGCGTCACTTGACGACCTCGTGTTCGGTGGCTGGGATCCCATCACGCCCAATGCGCTCGAGGGCGCCCGCACGGCCGGCGTGCTGGAAGACCGCGATCTCGGCGTCATCTCGCGCGAGCTGGAAGGCATCGTGGCGATGGATGCCGTGTTCGACACGCGCTGGGTGAGCCGACTGGAGGGCACCCGCACCAAGCCCCCGATGGGCAAGCTCGAAGCAGCCCAGGCGCTGATGACCGACATCGAGCGTTTCCGGGCCGAGAACGAATGCGAGCGGTTGGTGATGGTGTGGTGCGGCTCCACCGAGGCATACCAGGAGCCATCTGATGTGCACGCCAGCGTGGAGGCATTCGAGGCCGGTTTGGCGGCCGACGACGGCAACATCTCGCCCAGCCAGATCTACGCCTACGCAGCGCTGATGAGCGACGTGCCGTTCGCCAACGGCGCGCCGAACCTGACCGTCGACATACCGGCCATGACCGAGCTGGCGCAGCGCCGTGGCGTGCCCATCGCCGGCAAGGACTTCAAAACCGGCCAAACGCTGATGAAGACGCTGGTGGCACCCGGCCTGAAAGCCCGGATGCTGGGGCTGCGCGGCTGGTACTCCACCAACATCCTGGGCAACCGCGACGGCGAGGTGCTGGACGATCCCGAGAACTTCAAGACCAAGGAGACGTCGAAGCTCGGCGTGCTGGGCACGATCCTGCAGCCGGAGACCTATCCCGAGCTCTACAGCGAGATCGACCACGTGGTGCGGATCAACTACTACCCGCCCCGCGGCGACAACAAGGAGGGCTGGGACAACATCGACATCTTCGGCTGGCTCGGCTACCCGATGCAGATCAAGATCGACTTCCTGTGCCGCGACTCGATCCTGGCGGCACCGATCGTGCTCGACCTGGCGTTGTTCTTGGATCTGGCCCAGCGTGCCGGCCAAGGCGGCGTGCAGGAGTGGCTGTCGTTCTACCTCAAGGCGCCCCAATCGGCCGATCCGGCAGGGCCCGAGCATGACCTGTTCATCCAGCAGACCAAGCTGAAGAACACCCTGCGCGAGTGGATGGGCGAGGAGCCAGTCACCCACTCCGAGGCCGGCTGACGCCCGGCGGGCAGCCCGCCCGCCCTGGCGCTGCCAGCGCCGGTTGCGCGTCACCGGCCAGCCATTCACCGATTTCTCAGGTTCGCTTCAGGGTTCTCTCAGGTTCGCCCGCCAGGCTCGGGGATGTCGCACACCCCCGGCGAAAGGACTGGCGGCATGACCGACTCCGACGAGATCAACGAGCCCGTTAAGGCTCGGCGAGACAGGCCCCTGCGCAAGCGATGGTTCGCGCTTCTGGTCACCGCGCTCCTCGCAGCGACTGCGGTCGTTGCGTTCAGTGCGGGCAGCGCCAGCGCGCAGACGCAGAACCACGGCAGCGACGCCGGCCAGCAGCAGGCTGACGCTGACGAGACCGACGACACTGACGATTCGGATGGCACCTGCGACAGGGACGGCGCACGCCGAGGTGTCAAGCTCGGACGGTTCGGCATGGGAGACACGCTCACCGAGTTGCTGGGCATCGACGCCGAGACCCTGCGCGAGAAGCTGAAGGGCGGATCGACGCTGGCCGACATCGCCGCCGAGCAGGGTGTCGACGTCACCGATGTGGTGAACGCACTCGTTAGGGCCATCAGCGAGAAGGCGGCCGAGCACGACCGCGAGATCGACACCGACGAGTTGTCCACCCGGATCACAGCGGTCGTCAATGGCGAGCGGCCTGAACGCTCCGAAGGCAGCGACAGCTGGCACGGCCGACGCGGCGACAAGCACCACGGCGGCATGGGGCACGGGCGCCTCGGTCGCTGGGGCGGGCACGGCCACGAGAATCCGGCCAGCGATGCGAGCACGAGCGCTGCCGGCACAGCCGCCGCATAGCTCTCGCTGCGGTTGAGCAGCGTCCGAAGCGGGCCGGTCTCCCTCCGCCGGTCCGCTTCTACGCGTCTTGGTGCAGGAAGCGAGGCTCACACCACGGTGAAGACGGCGATGCGTGTCCAGCGGTCGGGGTCGTCGGGATCCGCGCCGCCGTAGATGGGTCGCAACTCGAAGTCGAGCCCGCTGGTTCCGGACCGAGATGGCCATGAGTGAACGCGCCCGCGCTCACGATGCCGGCGTAGGCGTCGCTGCCGAGATCGAGGCGGCCAGTGAGGTCAGCTTCGAAGAGCTGCCGGTAGGTCGCGCGCCCCTCGTGCATCTTGGCGGCGGCCTTCGCCAGCATCTCAGGCGAGATGTCGATGCCATCGATCACCCCGACACCCAGCCGTGCCAGCTCGGCACCGACCACACCCGTTCCGCAGCCCACATCGAGCACCGGCCCATCGAGACCGTTGCGAAGGTTCTCACCGCCGCAGAAAGCGGCCGCCACATGCAGGTGGTACTCGTAGTCGTTCTCAGCGAGAAAGACCGACTCGTAGGTCTCTGCCCACGAGGCATACAGCTTGCGGTTGTCCTCGGGGCCGTCGACGGCGTACGCGTCGTCGAGTCCGATGCGCGTCGCTGCGGAGTCCGTCGAAGATTGCTCGGTCATAGTTGCGAGACGCTAGTGCTGCCGTTCTCTGCGCAGGGGTGCCGTTGGGCGCTGCGGTGTTGCGCAGAGAAGCGAGTCGATACCTCAGACGAGCAGCGGGTCGGTCAGCACTTCCACCAATGCGGGACCCGGGTGAGCCAAGGCCTCGCTGAGCGCCGTGTCCAGTTCGTCCGCCGCCGTCACCTGGCGGCCCATCGCCCCGCACAGCTCCGCGAACTCAGCGAAGCTCGGGTTGTGCAGCGAGGTCTGCCAGACGTCGAACTCGGCCGCTCGCTGCTCCTTGGAGATCTTTCCCAACTCGCCGTTGTTGAGCAGCACATGGGTGATGCCCATCCCGTACTTGACGGCCGTTGTCAGTTCCATGGCGTACTGGCCGAAGCCGCCGTCGCCCGACACCGAGACCACCGGCCGGCCGGCCCAGAGCGAACCGTCTGCGCCCTCAGCGCTGACCGGCGCACGCTGGGTCGCGACCCAGCAACCCATTGCGGCCGGGAACGCGAAGCCGATCGACCCCAGGTAGCCCGACATCAGCACGGTCTGGCCGCACGGCTCGAAGTAGCGGCCGAACGAGTACGCGTGGTTGCCGACGTCCACGGTCATGACGGCATCAGCCGGCACAAGGCGACTCAGGGCCTCGAACACGACCGCCGAGTTCACGCCGCTGCTGCGGTCGTCGACCTGCCGGCGCTGCTTCTCGGCCCGCCAGATGTCCCAGCGCGCTGCCACCTCGGCGGCGGCCGACGGGCTGCCGGCCCTGCTTGCGAGCGCCCCGACCAGCGCCCGGGCCGCCACCCCTGCGTCGGCCAGCATCGGCACGGTCACCGCATGGAACCTGCCCAGCGCCATCGGGTCGAAATCCACCTGCACGATCGGCTTGTACGACGCGATGCCGGTGTGGTTGGCGAACGACACGCCGAAGGTCACCAGCGCGTCGGCCTCGTTCATGAACCAGCTCGCGATCGGGGTGCCCGACCGGCCGAGCACGCCGCAGGCCAGCGGGTGCTGGTCGGCAATCAGTCCCTTGCCCTTGAAGGTCGTGGCCACCGGCGCATCGATGGCCTCGGCTAGCGCCACGATGTCGTCGATGCCGCTGCGGGCACCGTGACCCACAACGATCATCGGCCGCTTCGAACCCGACAGCACGTCTGCGGCCGCGTCAAGCGCATCGGCGGCAGGCGACACGCCGCGGTCACCGGTGCGGCCCTGCGGCGAGCCAGCCGGTCGCTCGGGCGCAGCCGCCGGCAACACCTGCACTTCATCCGGCAGCACAAGGTGCGCCACGTCGCGCTCCACCAAGGCGGTCTTGCAGGCCAGATTCATCAGCTCGGCTGCGTCGGAGCCCGCTTGGACTGTCGCCGAGTAGCGAGATACGTCGGCGAAGGCCGCGGAGAGGTCGGTGTCCTGGAAGGCGCCCCGGCCCCGAACGCTCGACGGCACTTGGCCCGACAGCGCGAGCACTGGCGCACGGTCCATCTTTGCGTCGTACAACCCCGTGAGCAGGTTGGTGCTGCCGGGCCCGGCGATAGCGAAACACGCTGCAAGGCCTCCCGTCAGCTTTCCGTAGGCGGTGGCGGCGAACGATGCGGCACCTTCGTGCCGCACCCCGATGAATCGCAGCGAGCCATCGGCCTCGGCCTCGCGCAGGGCATCTGCGAATCCCAAGTTGGAGTGCCCGACCATGCCGAACACCCACGCCACGCCCCAGGCCGTCATTGTCTCGACGAGCTGGTCAGACACGGTGCGGGACCGGCTGGGGGCGATCGGCAGCGCGACGTACACGCCGTCGGACCTGACTTCGGTGCGGTAGGCGGCCGGTGCGTCGTCAAACGGCGGCGGCGGGGTGCCGTTACGTGGCGAATAGTCGTAGCCGTGCCACGGGCAGCGCAGCCATCCCCCCTCGATGCTGCCCTCGCCCAAGGGACCGCCCTGGTGGGGGCACGCGTTCGCGAGACACCCGAAGCCCGACTCCGTTCGAGTGACGCACAAGCTCTCACGCTCGACCGTGACCGTCGTGACGCGGCCCACGTCGAGCTCGTCGACGCCAATGAGCCGGTGCCACGCGAACGCGCTGGCGGGCAGCGCTGGCACTGCGGCGCTGGGCGTCGGATGCTGGGATGTGTCGCTCATCGCTCGCCCCTGTTCAACTAGCGCTCATCGTCGCACACCGCCCAGGGGCATCCGTAGTCGCAAAGCGACGCCAGACACCTCTGCGCGGCTCTAGCGTTTCCGGCGTGCTCTTCCTCGTGCGTCACGCTTCCGCAGGCGATCGGCGTGCCTGGCGGGGCGACGACAGCGCGCGACCGCTGGATCCGATGGGCCACGCGCAGGCGGAGGCCATCGCAGCGGCGCTCGCCTCAGCACCGATCCTGCGCATGCTGTCGAGCCCCAGCGTTCGCTGCGTCCAGACGATCGAGCCGCTTGCGGCGCAACTCGGCCTCGACATCGAGATCTCCGCCGAGCTGGCCGAGGGCGCCGACGGCTGGCGAACCGAAGCGTTGGTGGAGCGCCTGTGCGGCGAGACGGGCCACAGCGTGCTGTGCAGCCACGGCGACGTCATACCAGAGGTGCTCTGGCGCTTGTCCTACCGTGGCATCGACGTGAACCCCACACGCTGCAAGAAGGCGTCGGTGTGGGAACTGCATGTCGCCGACGGCACCGTCAGCCATGGCCTCTACCGGTCCCCTCGAAGTCTCGGTGCGCGTGTGGAGGACCTGACGTGAGGGCGAGCCGGCACTACTACGTCGAGTCGTTCGACACGATCTCGCTAGCGCCGTACCGGATCAGCAGATCGCCGTTCGCGCATCGCTACACAACCCCCGAGACCGTCCACGCGGTGTACTGCAACCGGCTGTACCCGATGAAGTCGAGCTTCGACGAGGATCCCATCCCGGCCTACTGGAAGCTGCGCGAGGGCGTCCTGCTGTACGACGTGCCTGAGATGCCCCTGGCAATCGAAGGTCCCGATGCCGCGCGGCTGCTTGAGTGCGTCCTGGCGTGCAGGGTCGCCGATCTCGGCGTTGGCCGATGCCGGTACGGGCTTGGGTGCAACGACGACGGCGCGATCCTGATGGACGGGGTGCTGATGCGCCTCGCCGAGGACCGCTTCTGGTACGTCATCGCCAACGGCGACTTTCTGAGCTGGCTGAAGGCGCACGCCATTGGGCTCGATGTCGAGGTCTTCGACCCTCGCTCACGGGTGTTGCAGATCCAGGGACCCACGTCGCTCGATGTGGCCGATGCGGCGATCCGCGGCGGGCTGCCAGCCGATTTCCGCTACTTCCGCGCCGGCTACTTCGAGGTCTGCGGCCAGACGCTGTGGGTGTCTCGCACGGGCTGGACGGGCGAGGCCGGCATCGAGATCTACTGCAACAGCGGGCCCGAGCTCACCGACTACGACGCACTGTGGGACGGCCTGTTCGCCTGCGGCGAACGCTTCGGCATGGAATTCAGCACCGGGTCGTCCATGGGGATCCGACGTATCGAAGCCGGAATCCTGGACAACGGCAGCGACATCGAACCCGACCTGACGCCCTTCGGCGCTGGCCTCGGCCAATTCGTCCGGCTCGACAAGGAGGATTTCATCGGCAAGGCCGCGCTGGAGCGCGCCGATCGCAGCCAGCTGCTGTTCGGCCTGATCTGCCCCACGGCGATGCCCGAGCCTGGCATGGGCATCAGCTACGCAGATCGCCAGGTCGGGCACGTCACCATCGGCACCTGGTCGCCCACGCTCGATACCGGCGTCGGCTATGTGCGCTTCGACCAATCGCTCCCCGGCGACGACTGGCTCGCCAAGACCGTCCGCCTGCACGACCATGACGGCACGCCGCACGCGGCGACCGTCGACACGCTGCCTTTCATTGACAAGCAAAAGCAGTTGCCGCGCGTCGTCTGGGGCGGCCCGGCCGCAGCCGCCGGCTGATGCTGACGCTCGACGCGGCGGCGGTGCAACAGTCCACGCCGTGGCACGAGCTGATGGAGGCAATCGAGCGCCTGCTGGTCGACCGCAACGCCTCGGTGCCGCAACGAGAAATCCATGACGTCGGCCTGCCGGACGGCGGGACAGGTTCGCTGTTGGTGATGCCCGCCTGGGTGGACCGCGAGGTGCTCGGGGTGAAGGCGGTGACCTACTACCCCTCCAATGCCGGCACAGACCTGCCGACCATCAGCGCCGGCTACCTGCTGTTTGACGGTCAAACCGGGCAGCTCTGCGCAGTGCTCGACGGCGACGAGCTCACGCTGCGGCGCACTGCAGCGGTTTCTGCCCTCGCCGCCGACCGTCTGGCCCGCCCAAACGCCCGGCGCTTGCTGGTGGTCGGCACCGGCAACTTGGCGCCGAACCTGGCGCTCGCCCACGCCGCCGTCCGCTGTTTCGACGTCGTCGAGGTCTGGGGTCGCAGCCCGCAGCGCGCCGCCGCCACGGCGCAGCAGCTCGTCGATCATGGTCTGCCGGCGCAGCCAGCCGGTTCACTTGAGGAGTCCATCGAGCGAGCCGACGTCGTCTCCTGCGCCACGGGTGCCACCAGCCCGCTGGTGCGCGGTGCCCTTGTGCGGCCGGGCACGCACATCGATCTGGTCGGGGCATTCCGGGTCGACATGCGCGAGGCCGACGACGAGGCCGTCAGCCGGGCGACGCTGTTCGTCGACACGCTCGACGGCGCGCTCGGGGCGGGAGACCTGGCACAGCCGCTCGATGCCGGCGTGATCTCCGTCAGCGACGTCGCTGCCGACCTGGCGTCGCTCGCCGCCGGCCGCCACCCGGGACGCACCTCCGACAGTGAGATCACCCTGTTCAAGTCGGTCGGCTTCGCACTGTCCGATCTGGCCGCCGCCAGGCTCGTGCATCGCCGGATCGCATCCGGTGCAGTGGGCTCACCAGATGCGGGTGCATCACACTCGTGATGGTCCGAACCGGCAGCCGACGCCTCGGCTGGGGCCTCGCAGCCCTCGGCATGCTGCTGGTGTCCACGGATTCGCTGTGGGTTCGTGTCTCCGGCGCCGATGCGCTCGACATCGCCTTCGTCGTGAGCGTGTTGTCGCTGGTGCTCTACGGCACCATGGCCATCCGCCAGGCGTCGGCGTCGTGGGCATCGTTGCGGGCTGATACCTGGCCGCTGCTGGTGATCGGGGTGCTCGGCGCGATCAGCCAGCTCACGTTCATCTCGGCCATCACCCATACCGAGGTGCCCAACGTGGTGGCGATCGTGGCCGCAGCGCCGGTGTTGGCGGCGGCGTTCGCGTGGGTGGCTCTGCGTGAGCGCACGTCGCCGCGGGTGGCCGTGGGCATCGCGCTGACCGTGGTGGGCATCGGCATGGTGGTGTCCACGTCGATCGGCTCGCCCAACCTCGGGGGCGACTTCCTGGCTCTCATCGCGGTGATCTGCTTTGCCGCCAGCACGGTCATCTGGCGCCGCCATCGGGACATGAGCCGTATCGTCGGCCTGTCGCTCGCGGCGGTGCTCGTGGTGATTCCCACGGCGTTCGCGGCCGATCTCGGCGCGCTCGACGCCAAGGCATGGGCGGCCATCTTCGCCATGGGCCTGGTCTGCAATCCGCTCGGGCGCTTGTCCTACAGCAATGCCCCCAGGTACGCGCCGGCCAGCGAGGTGGCGCTCTTCGCCCCGGTCGAAACCGTCGCAGGCATCGTGTGGGCTGCGCTGTTCCTCAACGAGTACCCAGCGCTGGTCACGCTGGGCGGAGCCGTGGTGGTGATCTTCGGCATGCTGTACGCGACGGTGCTGGACCGCAGGGGCGCGGTGGCATTCGGCAGCGACTGACGACTGCTGGTTCGCAAGGGGCCGTTCGGGTCTTCGCTCTGCGAGCCGCTCGGATACTGTCCGAACCCATGGGGTCCCCCGACGACGCTCCCTCCGGGCCTCCGAAACGCAAGAGTCGCCTGCCTCGCAAGAAATACGAGCGTGAGCTTGAGCTGCTGCAACAAGAGCTGGCCCACCTCCAGCGCTGGATCCGTCACCAGGGGCTGAAGGTCGTCGTCATCTTCGAGGGCCGCGACGCCGCCGGCAAAGGCAGCACGATCAAGCGCATCATCCGGCGGCTGAACCCCCGCATAGTTCGCGTCGTGGCACTGGGCACGCCCAGCGACCGCGAGAAAACCCAGTGGTGGTTCCAGCGCTACGTAGAGGAGCTGCCAGCGGCGGGCGAGATGGTGATCTTCGATCGCAGCTGGTACAACCGCGGCCTCGTCGAGCCGGTGATGGGCTTCTGCACCGACGACGAGTACGAGGAGTTCCTGCGCTCGTGCCCCGAGTTCGAGCGGATGCTGGTGCGCTCGGGCATCATCCTGATCAAGTACTGGTTCTCGATCAGCGACGAGGAGCAGGAGCGCCGCTTCCAACGACGCATTTCCGACCCGGCTCGCCGCTGGAAGCTCTCACCGATGGATCTCGAGGCCCGTACGCGCTGGGTGGACTTCTCACGCGCCAAGGACACCCTGTTCGCGCATACCGACATCAAGCAGGCACCATGGTGGGTTGTCGAGGCCGACGACAAGCGCGCCGCACACCTCAACTGCATCGCCCACCTGCTGTCGCAGATGCCCTACGAAAAGGTGCCCTGGGAGCACGTCGATCTGCCCGATCGGGGCGCAGCCGGCGGCTATGTGCGCCCGCCGATCACCGACCAGACCTTCGTGCCCGAGCTGTTCTGAGCTGGGCGAGCTCAGGCCTCAGTCCGCGATTCCATATTGATCTCGAGCAGCCGGGCCGCGATGGTCCGGGCTTCGTCGAAGCTTCCGACGAAGTGGTCGCCGGGCACCCGGTGCAGCACATCCAGTGATTGCAGGCTGCCGGAGGGCAGGTTCTCGAGCCCGATCACGATGCACTCCGTGTCGTGCTCCATTGCAGCGTCGATGAGCTGCTCCACCACCAGAGCGGCGCTGTCGTCGACGTAGCTCGTCTCGGTGAAGTCCAAGATGACGACCTCGTGCTCGACGATGTCCTTGCTGATGGCGATGCGCAATCGGTTCGAGGAAGCGATGGTGAAGCTGCCGCGCATCTTGACCATGCCGACGCGGGCCGTGAACGCGTCGAACTGGCTGATGTCCACCCGGTCGCTGTCGGCGAAGAACACCGCGTCGAGCATCGGCACCGACAAGACGCTGTCGAGCTCGAGGCGCTCGAATCGGCGGCTGGCTGCCAGCGCTGCAGCGACAACGCCAGCGGCGATGGCCACCAGCAGGTCGACGAACACCGTGAGACCGAGCGTGAGCAGCATCACCAGCACATGCTCGGGCTGCACCCGGTAGAGGTGCGTGATGAGCCGCCAGTCGATGAGGCTGAGCCCCAGCCACAGCAGGATTCCCGCGAGTACCGCGTACGGGATGGCGTCGATGAGACCGCTCAGCACGATGATCAGCACGAGTGCGATCACCGCCGACGCGGCGCCGGCGACTCGGGTCTGCGCGCCGGCTCGGACGTTGGCCAACGTCGCGCTGGGCGACCCGGCGCCCGGCAGGCCGCCGAACATGGCCGCGACCGCATTGCCGAGACCCACGCCGATCATCTCTCGATTCGGATCGTGCTGCTGGCCCGTCATGGAATCGGCGTGCGAAGCGTTCATCAGGCTGTTCATCGCGCCGATCAGGGCGATGGTCACGGCGGCACCCACAGCGCCCCAGAAGCCGCCGGCGGGCATCTCCATTGCCCAGAAGGACGGGGCCTCGACGACGTCGGCGATGCGCGGAGCCCCATCGAACACGACAGCACCCACGATGGCGCCGACAACGAGAGCACCGGGAACACGCGGCACATAGCGCCGGAGCTGCCTCGGCCAGCCGGCGCAGATCACGAACGTGGTTACCGCCAGGCCGAACGCGTGGAAGTCCATGTCGCTGGCGGCGTCGTCCCAGTGACGGATGGAGTCGATGGGGTTGCCCAGGATCGGGTCGGCGCCGAAGAACGGCAGCACCTGCAGCAGCACCAGCATCACGCCGATGCCGCTGATGAAGCCCGACGTCACCGAGTACGGCGTGTACTGCACGAGGCTGCCGAGCCGCAGCAGCCCCATCAGCACCTGCAGCACACCGGCGATGAAGATGATGACGAGGGCCTCAACCGGGGTGTCGGCGTAGCGCACCAGCACGAAAGACACGGCAATCGCCATCGGCGCTGTTGCCGCCGAGACCTGCACCCGGGAGCCGCCCAGCACCGCAGCGATGAACCCGACGGCGACCGCGCCCCACAGTCCTGCAATGGGACCGAGTCCGGACACCACACCGAACGCGAGCGCCAGCGGCAGCACGACTATCGCGGAGACAAGGCCGGCCCCCAGATCGGTACGAAGGCGACCGCTGTCGTAGTTCATCTCAGACCTCGCCGCGTGGTATGCGCCCGCGGGTCACAGTAGTTCACTGCCGAGCGAACTCAGCCGAACATTCCCCCATCGACGGTGAATTCTTGGCCGGTGCAGTAGCTGCTGGCGTCTGAGGCCAGGAACAGCACCACCCGGCCGACCTCGGCGGGCTCGGCGATACGGCGCAGCGGCACCTGTCGCAGCACCCGCCGCGTACGGTCGTCGTCCTCGGTGAACACGCTGGTCTGCGCCAGCATCTCGGTGTCGATATAGCCGGGATGCACCGAGTTGACGCGCACGTTGCGGCGGCCGAGCTCCTTCGCCGCCGACTTTGTCATGCCACGCACGGCCCATTTGCTGGCGCTGTAGGCGAACGACCCCATCGTGCCCATGAGGCCTGCGACCGAGCTGATGTTGATGATCGAACCGGATTCGGCATCCGCCATGGCGGCCCCGACCTTCTGCATGCCCAGAAACACGCCACGGGCGTTGATAGCCAGCATGCGGTCGTAGTCAGCCACCGAGGTGTTCATGAGGCCCGCTCCCTGGAAGATGCCCGCGTTGTTCACCAGGACATCGATGCGGCCGTGCCGGCCCATGACGTCGGCAACCACCGCATCCCAATCGGCCTCGGCGGCCACGTCGTGATGCAGGTACTCGCAGCCCACCTCGGCGGCGGTCTGCCCGCCCTCGTCGTCGAGCACGTCGGTGAGCACCACCGTCGCGCCCTCGCCAACAAAGAGCTGGCCCTCGACGGCGCCCTGCCCTCGTGCGCCGCCGGTGATGATCGCAACCCGTCCGTCCAGAACGCCCATTTGCTGTCTCCCCGTGTCAAATGTGATCGGCGAAGGCGGTCTGCCCCTCGCCGCGCCCGCGCGCGAGCGACGGCGAGACCCTAGACCTCGACGCCCGCAGGTGCCGTTGTCCCCGGGCTTCCGGGATCGCTCAGGAGCGTTCGGCGCGGCCCAGCTCAGCGAGTATGGCCGAGAGCTGCTCGCCGTCGTCAGGCGTGTTGACAGGGATCGAGAACTCGATGCGGTCGATGTGGGGGCCGTAGCGCTCACCCAGCAAACCGCCGATCTGGTCGTAGGTGCCGACGGTGGCGATGGTGTGGAGCATCTCGTCGGACACGATCGCCGAGATCTCATCCCAGCGCTGTGCCTTCGACAGCACCGCGGCCTGGGTGGCCTCATCAGTCCAGCCGTGCACGTCGAACGCTGCCCGGTAGGCGGGGGTGGACAGGTAGAAGCCGACTCGCTCGCGCACGGTGCGGGCCACCGCAGCCAGCGTCGCCTCATCGGGAGCCGTGGCCA